>NZ_JBSFPT010000012.1:0-75414 GCF_053588335.1 Microbacterium sp. NPDC003461
CGCCCAGCTCGGGCAGCACGATGTCGGTCGCGTCACCCGACGCGGCCGGAGCCGGGGCGGCCTCGGCGGCGGGGGAGTCCGCGGCGGGGGCCGTGGACGCCTCGACCGCGGGGGCGGGAGCGGCCTCGGCGGCCGGAGCGGCCTGGGCGGGGGCCTCGGGCGCGGCGGACGCGCCGCTGCCGTCGCCGATCTTGGCCAGGACGGCGCCCACCTCGACGGTGTCGTCCTCCTGGAAGAGGATCTCCTCGATCACGCCGCTCACCGGCGACGGGATCTCCGTGTCGACCTTGTCGGTCGAGACCTCGAGCAGGGCCTCATCCGCCTGCACGGTATCGCCCACCTGCTTCAGCCAGCGGGTGATGGTGCCCTCGGTGACGCTCTCGCCGAGCGCGGGGAGGACTACGGAAGTGCTCATGTCGAAGTCTCCTTCGTAAATGTCGATGACATGCCTAGCTTAGTGATCCGTCCCGCAGGTGCGGCACGCGCACGCGGGCGCGGGGCGGATCGGGGACGTTCAGAGTGTGTGGAGCGGCTTTCCCGCGAGGGCGAGGAACGCCTCGCCGAGGGCCTCGCTCTGCGTGGGATGCGCGTGGATGAGGGGCGCGATGTCCTCCGGATGCGCGTCCCACGCGACGGCCAGCTGCCCCTCGGTGATGAGCTCGCCCACGCGATCGCCCGCGAGGTGCACGCCGACGACGGGGCCGTCGACGCGACGCACGACCTTCACGAGCCCGCGCGTGCCGAGGATCTCGCTGCGCGCGTTGCCCGCCAGGTCGAACTCGGCCACCGCGACGCCCTCGGCGCCGTACCGCTCCTCAGCCGCCGCCTGCGTGAGGCCGACGGAGGCGAGCTCGGGGCTCGAGTACGTGACCCGGGGGATGTGGTTCTCGTCGATCGGCGCCGGCTCGAGGCCCGCGATCCGCTCGGCGACGAAGATGCCCTGCTGGAACCCGCGGTGAGCCAGCTGCAGGCCCGGGGTGATGTCGCCCACCGCCCACACGCCGGGCACGCTGGTGCGCAGCTGCGCGTCGACGGCGACGAAGCCGCGATCGAGCGCGACCCCGGCCTCCTCGAGACCCAGGCCCGACGTCGACGGCCCGCGACCCACGGCGACGAGCAGCACGTCGCCCTCCAGCGTCTCGCCGCCCTCCAGGGTGACGGTGACGCCGGACGCCGACTCGACGGCCGAGGCCACGCGCGCGGCGAGGCGCGACGCGATGCCGCGGCGGCGGAAGGCGCGCCCGAGCGCGGTGCTGAGCGCGGCGTCCTCGTTCGGGACGAGGCGGTCCAGGCCCTCGACGATCGTGACCTCGGCGCCCAGCGAGCGCCAGGCGCTGGCGAACTCGACGCCGATCACGCCGCCGCCCAGCACGACGGCCCGCTCCGGCACGCGGTCGAGCGCGAGGGCGCCCTCGCTCGTGAGGATGCGCTCGCCCGGCTCGATCCCGGGGATCGAGCGGCTGTGCGAGCCCGTGGCGAGCACGACGTCCGTGCCGCGGTACAGGTCGTCGCCCACGGCGACCGCGCGGTCGGCGGTGAGGGTGCCCGATCCCGAGACCACGGTGATGCCGCGCCGCGCGATGAGCCCCTCGAGGCCCTTCGTCTTCTTCTCGACGATCGCGCGGCGGTGCGCGAGCATCGCCGCGCCGTCGACCCCGTCAAGACTCGCGGACACGCCGGACGCCGAGGCCGAGCGCACGGTATCGGCGATCTCGGCGGCGTGCAGCAGGGCCTTGGTCGGGATGCAGCCGCGGTGCAGGCACGTGCCGCCGAGGCGGTCGCGCTCCACGAGCGCCACGGTCTTGCCCAGCTCGGCCGCCCGCAGCGCCGCGGCGTAGCCGCCGCTGCCGCCGCCCAGCACGACGATGTCGAAGGCGTGCTCTGTCATGCGGTCTCCGTCCGAGCGGTCGCGGCGGTCACCGCAGCTCGCCGCCCGCCGCGACGAAGTCGATGAGCGTGCGCACGGTGGCGCCCGTCGGCCCCTTGTCGGTGTAGCCGTAGGCGCTGCCGGCCGACATGGCCGAGCCGGCGATGTCGAGGTGCACCCAGGGGATGCGCGGCGCGTCGTCGCCCTCACCGGTGCGGCCCACGAAGCGCTGCAGGAACAGGCCGGCGAAGAGCGAACCCGCCTCGCGGTTGCCGACGTTCGCGTTCTGCATGTCGGCGATGCGCGAGTCGAGGTGCTCGTTGAGGTACTCCGGCAGCGGCAGCGCCCAGACCGGCTCGCCCGTGCGGTCGGAGGCGCGCAGGAAGGCGTCGACGGCTTCCTGATCGCCCATCACGCCCGTGTAGCGCGTGCCCAGCCCGATGACGATGGCACCGGTCAGGGTGGCGACGTCGACGATGACATCGGGCTGCTCGCGGCTCGCGGCGACGAGGCCGTCCGCCAGCACGAGGCGCCCCTCGGCGTCCGTGTTCGTGACCTCGACCGTCTGGCCGTCGAGCATGCGCAGCACGTCGCCGGGGCGGATCGCGCGCCCCGACGGCATGTTGTCGGCGAGGCACATCCATCCCGTCACCCGCACGGGCAGCTCGAGCTGCGCGGCGGCGCGGACGGCGGCCAGCACCTCCGCGGCGCCGGTCATGTCCTCGTTCATGCCCACCATCGATGCGGCGGGCTTGAGCGAGAGGCCGCCCGTGTCGAACGTGATGCCCTTGCCCACGAGCGCGACGTGGCGCTGCGCGCCCTCCGGCGCCCACTCCAGGCGCACGAGGCGCGGCGGGCGGTCCGATCCCTTGCCGACGCCGAGGATGCCGCCGAAGCCGCCCTCCTCGAGCGCCGCCTCGTCGTACACCGTGACGTCCACGGCCAGGCCCTCGACGGCGGCCACGGCCGACTCCGCCAGCTGTGCGGGGCTCTGCCACTCCGCGGGCGTCGAGACGAGGTCCTTCACGAGCGCCACGGCGTCGGCACCGGCGCGCACCGACGCGAGGTCGCCGTCGCTCGCGCCCTCGGGGGCGTGCACGACGATCCGCTTTGCGCGGCGCTTCTCGGCCGCCTTCTCGGCGTCGCCGGTCTTGTAGGTGTCGAAGCGGTAGGCGCCCAGCGCTGCGCCCTCGGCGGCCGCGCGCCACGCGTCCTCGACGTCCGACAGCACCGCCACGGCCACGGTGTCGAACCCGGTGAGCTGGCGGGCGCCCGCGCCCACGGCCTGCCGGATCGTCTCGAGGTCGGGGGAGGAGCCGAGGCCCACGACGGCGAGCGGCTTGGCCGCGACCTCGGGCACGTAGGCGCGCGCGCAGCTGCGCGCCGCGCCCGTGAATCCGACGGCCTCCAGCGCGTCCGCGAGGCCGGGGTAGGCGCCGAGCTCGGCCTCCTCGAGCGCCGGGATCGCGAGGATCAGCGCGTCGGCGTCATCGGAGGGGAAGGGGGCGTGCGTCAGCGAGAGCTCGGGGTGGGCCATGCGCTCCATCCTAGGTACGCCGCGTGCGCCACGGCCGTCGCCCCCGGGGGTCGCGGTTTTCGCCTCTGGCGTAAGGCGGCTCCCGCGCGGGCCGGGACGGCGACGGCGTCGCGCGCGCCTCGTAGCATGGACGCATGCCCCCCTTCGGTCCCCTGTACGAGCGAGTCGCCAATGCCCCGGTGGTGCCCGCCGGGCTGCCGCTGGTCGTGCTCATGACGGGCTTCACCGACGCGGGAGGCACCGTCTCGGGCGTCATCGAATACGTGCGCGAGGAGCTCGATCCGCGGCCGCTCGTGTCGTTCTCGAACGACGCGCTGCTGGACTACCGCGCCCGGCGGCCGATCGTCACGTTCGATCAGGACCACCTCACGGATTACCGGCCGCAGCGGCTGGAGCTCTCGCTCGTGCGCGACGCGCTCGGCCAGCCGTTCCTCGTGCTGGCCGGGTACGAGCCGGACTTCGGCTGGGACGCCTTCGCGGAGGCCGTGCTCGACCTCGGCGAGGAGTACGACGTGTCGTCGGTCACGTGGGTGCACGCGATCGCGATGCCGGTGCCGCACACGCGCACCCTCGGCGCGACCGTGAGCGGCACGCGCGGCGACCTCATCGAGGCGCACTCCATCTGGCGCCCGCACACGCAGGTGCCCGCCACCGTGGGCCACCTGCTCGAGATCCGGCTGAGCCAGGCCGGCGCGACGGTCACCGGCTTCGTGCTGCTCGTGCCGCACTACCTCGCCGACACCGACTACCCGGGTGCGACCGCGGCCGCGCTCGAGAAGCTCATGTCGGCGACGGGGCTGGTGTTCGCGCTCGACGACCTCCGCGAGGAGGACCGCGACTACGTGGAGCGCGTCGAGGAGCAGATCACCTCGAACGAGGAGCTCGAGCGGATGGTGCGCGGGCTCGAGGAGCGCTACGACGCCTACGCAGCCCGGCTCGCGAGCGGCGCCGCGCCGTCGGGCACGGGCACGTTCGACGAGGCGGCGCTGCCGAGCGCCGACGAGCTGGCCGCCGAGCTGGAGCGCTACCTCGCCTCGCGCCCGGCCGAGGACGACAAGGGCGCCTCCTCCTGACGAGCGGGGAATGTTCTCTAGGGCGCGCGGGTTATAATGTCAAGACGGACCCGATGTCGAGAGGCGCCTGACGCCACTTGACAAGGGTCCTACTAGTGCCCGAGAACATCCGGGGGCGTCGCGCACAGCGCCGTCGGTGAAAGGCGAGACGTGACCACTGCCACGAAGACTCCGCGCAAGAGCGCGGCCAAGACCACGGCGAAGGCGAGCGAGGAGGTCGTCGCCGACGAGACGACCGACGCCGCCGAGGCCGCTCCGAAGAAGGCGCCCGCCAAGCGCGCCGCCAAGAAGACCACCGCGGCGAAGGCGCCGGCGAAGAAGACCGCCGCCAAGAAGACCGCGCAGAAGGACGAGCCCGAGGACGTCGACGACGTCGCGACCGAGGAGGACGTCGTCGACGTCGCCGCCCCCGACACCGCCGCGGTTCCGGTCGTCGCCGAGGGCGAGGCCGACGACGCCGAGGACGACGCCGCCCCGAAGCCGACCACCGAGCCGCTGCCGACGGGCGCGATCGTCATCTCCCAGGCCGACGAGGAGGAGGTGCCGGTCTACTCCACGCAGATCACCGGCGCCACCGCCGACCCCGTCAAGGACTACCTCAAGCAGATCGGCAAGGTCCCGCTGCTGAACGCGGCGGAGGAGGTCGACCTCGCCATGCGCATCGAGGCGGGCCTGTTCGCCGAGGAGAAGCTGTCGAAGATGTCGGCGGCCGAGAAGTCGAGCCAGCTCGGCCTCGACCTGCAGTGGGTGGCCCGCGACGGCCAGCGCGCCAAGAGCCACCTGCTCGGGGCGAACCTGCGACTGGTCGTCTCGCTCGCCAAGCGCTACACGGGCCGCGGCATGCAGTTCCTCGACCTGATCCAGGAGGGCAACCTCGGTCTCATCCGCGCGGTCGAGAAGTTCGACTACACCAAGGGCTTCAAGTTCTCGACGTACGCGACGTGGTGGATCCGCCAGGCGATCACCCGCGCCATGGCCGACCAGGCGCGCACGATCCGCATCCCGGTGCACATGGTCGAGGTCATCAACAAGCTCGCCCGCGTGCAGCGCCAGATGCTGCAGGACCTGGGCCGCGAGCCCACGCCCGAGGAGCTGTCGAAGGAACTCGACATGACGCCCGAGAAGGTCGTCGAGGTGCAGAAGTACGGCCGCGAGCCGATCTCGCTGCACACCCCGCTCGGCGAGGACGGCGACAGCGAGTTCGGCGACCTCATCGAGGACACCGAGGCGGTCGTGCCGGCCGACGCGGTCGGCTTCACGATGCTGCAGCGTCAGCTCGAGAGTCTGCTCGACTCGCTCTCGGAGCGCGAGGCGGGCGTGATCCGCATGCGCTTCGGCCTGGGCGACGGCCAGCCGAAGACCCTCGACCAGATCGGCGACACGTTCGGCGTCACGCGCGAGCGGATCCGCCAGATCGAGTCGAAGACCATGGCCAAGCTGCGTCACCCGAGCCGCTCGCAGTCGCTGCGGGACTACCTCGAGTGAGCACGTCGGCGAACGAGGGCAAGGCCCTCGAGGTCGTCGTCGACGGCACGACGTATCAGCGCATCCCGCTCAAGACCCGGGTCATCATGCCCGGCGACGAGCTCGACGAGGTCATCGCGAGCTACGCCGCGGATCACGTGCGGGACGGCGACATCCTCTTCGTGACGGAGAAGATCGTCGCGATCATGCAGGGCCGCTCGTACCAGATGAGCGAGATCCAGGCGCGCCCGCTCGCGCGGTTCCTGTCGAAGTACGTCACCAAGACCGCGTACGGCATCGGCCTCGGCATCCCCGAGACGATGGAGTTCGCGCTGCGCGAGGTCGGCACGCCCCGCATCCTCTTCGCCGCGGCCGTGTCGGCCGTGACGAAGCTGTTCGGGCGCAGCGGTGACTTCTACCGCATCGCCGGCGACAAGGCGCGCGCGATCGACGGGCCCACGCCCGGCACGATCCCGCCGTACAACACGGCCGTCGTGCTCGGGCCCGAGCGTCCGCGCGAGGTCGCCGCGCACGTGCGCACGCTGCTGAAGGCCGATGCGCACGTCGCCGTGGTCGACATCAACGACCTGGGCGGCAACATCCTCGGCTCCACCCTGGGCCGCGAGGGCGAGAGGCTGCTCGTGCGGATCCTCAAGGACAACCCGCTCGGCCAGGGGCACCAGTCGACGCCGCTGGGCATCATCCGCACGGCGTGATCTTCGACGAAACCGGCCGGCTCCCTCGGGGGCCGGCCGGTTTCGCGTGCGGCGGGTGAGCGCCCTGCTGCTAGCGGCGGACGAGCCTGCGCACCATGTCGAACGCGGGTGTCAGCTCCGGCGTGCGGAACAGCGCGAGGATGGCGAGGTACACGCCGCCGACGACGGCCCCGATCGTGCACGTGCCGAGGACGCCCTGCAGCATGCCGGCCAGCATCCAACCGGACGTGCCGCCGCTGAGCAGGAAGACGCCCACTCCGGCGGCGGCGGCAGGCACGGCCGCGAGGCTGAACCGCACGATGGCCCAGATGGTCTCGGACATGCCGATCGTGCCGAGGCGGCGGTGGAGCAGCCAGCTGGCGAGGACGACCTGCACCATGCTCGACACCGCCTGCGCGAGCGCCACGCCCGCCGCGAGCAGCTCGGCCGGCAGCAGCCACTGGGCGGCGAGCGTCAGCAGGACCGCGACGCTGGCCTGGGCGAGCGTGAAGAAGAAGGGCGTGCGGGTGTCGCCGTACGCGTAGAACGTGCGCTGCACGATGAACTGCACCGCGAGCGGCACGAGGGCGAGGATGAAGGCGATGAGCACGGGCGCGCCCGCCACCGCGTCGGCGCGCGTGTCCGCCACGATCCGGACCGCCGGGATCGAGGCCGCCATCACGACCGCCGCCGACACCACGGCGAAGAGGCTGAGCACGCGGGTGCTGCGGCGGATGTCGTCGCGCACGAGATCGTCCTGACCGGCGGCGGCATGCCCGCTGAGGCGCGTGAAGTACGGTGTCCCGATCGACATGATCACGAGCGAGTACGGGAGCATGTACAGCAGCCAGCCGTTGTACCAGATGGTCGCCGACGCGTGCTGGCCCGAGGCGCCGGAGATCACCATCTGCTGCACCGTCGAGACGCCGAGACCCACGAGCAGCATGAGGAACGTCCAGCTGGCCAGGTGGCCGAGCCGCCCGAGCCCCATGCCGCGCCACCGGAAGTCGGGCCGCAGGTGCAGGCGGGTGCGGCGCCAGAACGCGACAAGGACGACCGTCTGCACGACGATGCCGAGCGTGGCGACGCCGGCGAGGACGGCGATCATCGCCGGGTCCCAGTCGGCCACGTCGTTGCGGCGCGCGCCGAACATCTGGATGAACAGGAGGAACCCGGCGATGGAGACGATGTTGTTCGCGATGGGCGCCCATGCGTACGGGCCGAAGACACCGCGCGCGTTGAGCGTCTCGCCGATCAGCGCGAACATGCCGTAGAAGAACACCTGCGGCAGGCACCAGTAGGAGAAGGCGGTGGCCAGGGCGTGCTGATCGGCCGACCACTGCGCGCCGAACACCTGCACGAGCAGCGGCGCGGCGACGAGCGAGAGCGCCGTGACGGCGAACAGCAGCACCGCCGCCAGCGTGAACAGCTTCGACAGCTGCGCGCGACCGCCGTCCTCGTGACCGCTCCACTGCACCACCTGCGGCACGATCACCGCCGTGAGCACGCCCGCGGAGATCACCTGGAAGACGTAGTTGGGCAGCTGGTTGGCGATCGTGAACGCGTCGGAGGCCTCGCCGATCGCGCCGATCGCCGTCACGAGCACCATGGCGCGCAGCAGCCCGGTGACGCGCGAGACGAGCGTCCCGACGGCGATCAGGGCGCTGGCTCGGCCGAGGCTAGCCATTCGCGTCGGAGCGGGCGCGGCGGGAGTCGACGATGTCGGCCCCGATCGCGTCGCGATAGCGGTGCAGCAGGCCCGTGCGCACGCCCGAGACCGAGGGCTTCATCTGGAACACGCTCGAATTGTGGTTGGCCTCGATGATCGCGGGCCCCTCCGGCGTGATCGCGATGTCCCAGCCGACGTAGGGCACGGTCGGCAGGCGACGGGCGGCGTCGTCGATCATCCGGAGCACCTCGTCGTACTGCGGCACGGCGAAGCCGCGGATCTCGGTGCCCGTCACGGGGTGGCGCTCGAAGACGTTGCTGTTCTTGTCGACGGCGGGGTACAGCGCCACGCCGTCGTCGTCGAGCATCGTGAACATGCCGCCACCGGCGAAGTTGTCGATCACCGAGCCGTTGCCGATCCGCAGCACCGAGGCGATGACGTGGAGCGTGTCCTGCGGGTCGCGGTAGGTGATCAGCCGCACGGTGTTGACGCTCTCGGGGTACAGAGCGGCCATGCGCTCGTCCTGGCGCAGGAACTCCTCGACGAGCGTCTGGCCGCCGCGCACGAGCTCGTCGCGCCAGGCGCCCGCGTCGGCGATTCCGGCCGTGTCGTGCGCCGTGATGCCCGCGCCGCCGAAGCCGTCGGCCGGCTTCGCCAGCACGCGCGCGTGGCGGTCGAGGAACGCGGCCACCTCGTCCGGCGTCGCGGTGCGCAGATCGAGCCAGTCCCGGCGGATGAGGTCGGCGAAGTCGCGGTAGAAGCGCGGCTTGTCCTCGAGCAGCGCGCGGGCCTGCATGCCGTTGAGCGTGCGGTTGAGTCGGAAGCCCTTCGGGTGCGTCATCCACGTCGCGCGCTCGCGCGCATTCAGCGTGCGGATGTCCCACACGGCGTAGTCGCGGAAGCCCATCTCGTAGCGCGCGGCGCACCACAGCATATCGGCGATGATGACCGGCAGCGGGGCGCGCGAGACCTTCTGCGACTGCCGGGCGAACTCGATCAGATTGCCCGGCTTGAGGCGGCGGGCCCGGTTCAGGAGGTAGCCGATCCGCAGGCCCGTCTGACTCATGGATGTCACGGTAACACGGGGCTCTCGGGGATCTTCGGAGCACCTCCTCGGTATAGTTGGCCCTTGCTCGCGTCGGCCGCCCGAGCCGCTCGCGGGGCCGCGAGAACCATCGAAGGAAGGTCATCCGCTTGCCCATCGACATCGCCCTGAAGGCACGTGCCTCCTACTTCGCGCGGCGCATCAAGGCCTTCAGCCCGGCGCGCGTGGCGACGTTCGCGCGACAGATCGCCGAAGAGCAGGGCAAGTGGATGCCGGCCGTGTTCGTCGACATGGTGTGGTGGGCCGCGTTCCACGACACGGCGTTCATCGACTACTACGAGGCCGACTTCGCGCTGCTGACGAAGGCCGAGCGCAAGACGTTCATGACCTCGGTGCTGCAGCACCACCTGGCCGTGGCGCTGAACGACCGCGAGGCCTCCCGCGAGCTCGAGAACAAGATCGCGTTCAACAAGCGCTTCGCGAAGTTCCTCGGGCGCGAGTGGATCGACCTGGGCGAGGTCGGCGCCGACGGGCTGCGCGAGTTCGCCTCGCGGCACCCCGTGATCATCGCCAAGGTGCCGGTGAGCCGCGAGGGCCACGGCGTGTTCCGCTACGACACCGCGGGCACAGACGACTGGGACGCGTTCCACCGGCGCCTGACCGAGGCGGGGCAGGTGCTCATCGAGCAGCCGATCGTGCAGCACCCGTACCTGGCCGGGTACTGCGCCGACACCGTGAACACCACCCGCGTCGCGACGTACTTCGACGGCACCGACGTGCACGTGCTCGTCGCGGTGCAGAAGTTCGGCCGCGGCTCCGTGAGCGACCAGTTCAGCTGGGGCGGCTTCTTCACGATGCTCGACGAGAACGGCCGCTCGCGCGGCCCGGGCTACACGGGCAAGAAGCTGAGCCGCTACGAGGTGCACCCCGACTCGGGCGCCTCGATCGTCGACTTCCAGGTGCCGCTGTGGGACCAGGTCGTCGCGCTCGTCGACGAGGCCGCACGCGTGGTCCCCGGCGTCCACTACGTCGGATGGGACGTCGCCGTGGGGCCCGAGGGACCCGTGCTCATCGAGGGCAACTGGGTGCCCGGCCTGTACGAGAACCGCGTGTCGGCCACCGGCATCCGGCAGGGCACGCGCCCGCGTCACGAGGCGGTCATGCCGGCCGCCCGACGTCGCTGAGAGGACCCGCATGTCGCGATCCGGATCGGGTGCCGGCGCGCACGCCGATGCCGGTGTGTGGCTGAGCGGGCGCGTGCTGCAGACGAAGCCGCTGCTCGCGGGCGAGGGCGTCTCGTACGGCTACCGCTTCCGCGCGACCCGCGACACGCGCGTCGCGCTCGTGACGGGCGGCTACGCCCAGGGCGTCGTGCGGGCACTCGGCGGCCACGCGACCGTGATGATCCGCGGCCGCGAGCTGCCGATCGTCGGGCGGGTGGCGATGGACGTGTGCGTCGTCGAGATCGGCGACGCCGAGGTCGAGGCGGGCGACGAGGCGGTCTTCCTCGGCCCGGGCCACCCGGGAGCGCTGGCCGCGTGGGCGCGCGCCACGGGCCTGACCGAGCACGAGCTCGCGGCGGGGGTGGCGCCGCGCGCGGGCGCGCCGCGCACGGAGGTCGAGCTGCGCGTGGACCTCGGCCGCCTGCGGCGCAACATCCGCGCGGTGCGCGAGCGGATGCTGCCGGCGGAGCTGATGGTGATCGTGAAGGACGACGCCTACGGGCTGGGCGTCGATGCCGTCGTGCCGGCCGCGGCGGACGAGGGCGCGTCGTGGTTCGGCGCCATCGACATCCCGAGCGCGCTGCGCGCCAAGCGGCTGCGGCCGGCCGCGCGCGTCTTCGCGTGGGCGACCGCGACCGACGTCGATGCCGCGCGGGCGCTGGAGGCCGGCCTCGAGCTGGGCGTGGGCGACACCGACTACCTGCAGCGGGTCGCGGCCCTCGCCGGCGGGCGAGGCGCCCCCGCCGCGGTCCACCTCAAGATCGACACGGGGCTGCACCGCAACGGCATCCGCCCCGAGGCCTGGCCCGAGGCCGTCGCCCTCGCGGCGCGCATGGAGGCCGAGGGGCGCATCCGCGTCGCGGGCGTGTGGACCCACATCGCGGAGGCCAGCGACGCGGAGGACGACGCCTCGCGCGCCGCGTTCGAGCGCGCCGTCGCGCAGGCGAGGGAGGCGGGGCTCGCGCCCGAGGTGCGCCACCTCGCCGCCAGCGCCGCCGCCTGGCACCGCCCCGAGTTCCGCTACGACCTCGTCCGCGTCGGCGCGTTCTGCTACGGCGTGCGCTCGGCCGACGGGCCCGAGCTCGAGGGCATCGAGCCCGTCGCGACGCTCGTCGCCCGCGTGACGAGCGTGACCGACGATCGGGTCACGGCGGGCGTCGGCGCGACCGATGGGCTGCTGTCGACGCTGGCCGGCCGCGTGCGTGTCGCGACGCCCGCCGGCCCGCGCGCGCTCCTGACGGTCGGGCCCGCGAGCATCGAGATCGAGGGCTGGGACGGCGCGGCGGTCGGCGACGAGGTGCGGATCTTCGGCGCGCCCGCCGACGGCGTGCCGAGCGCGACCGACCTTGCCGAGGCGATCGACACCGTGGGGGAGGAGCTGCTGCTGCGCATCTCGCCCCTCGTGCCCCGCGTCTACGGGGACTGAGACGAGAAGGCGCCCATCCGGATGATCCGGATGGGCGCCTCGTCTGCCTGGTCTCAGGCCTGAAGTCGCTCGGTCTCGTCGTGCCAGCTGGTGGCGACGGCGCGCAGCTTCTCCTCGTACTTGCGGCCGTGGTGCGCGCAGAACAGCAGCTCGCTGCCGTTGACCTCGGCGGCGATGTACGCCTGGGCGCCGCACGAGTCGCAGCGGTCGGCCGCCGTGAGGCGGTGGAGGACAGGAGCTTCAGCGGTTGCGGTTGTCATTGGTCTGCCTCCTCGTTTCGTGCCTGCACCGATGTTCCGATGCCTCACATATAACCACGCGACCCTGGGGATCCTGCCCGTTCGTCGGCATGTTTCGCTCAGCGCGTACGGGCGCGCGGATCGTGCGTGACGCGCGCGTGACGCGGGGAGTGTCTGCGAGGCCAGAGGGCGCGGCGCGGATAGCATCGAAGATTGTGACAGCCGAGTACTCCGCCCACCATCTGCAGGTCCTCGAAGGGCTGGAGGCCGTCCGGAAGCGCCCCGGAATGTACATCGGCTCGAACGGCTCCCCGGGCCTCATGCACTGCCTGTGGGAGATCATCGACAACTCCGTCGACGAGGCCGTCGCCGGCAACGGCGACCGGATCGACGTGATCCTGCACGCGGACGGCAGCGTCGAGGTGCGCGACCGCGGGCGCGGCGTGCCGGTCGACGTCGAGCCCCGCACGGGGCTGAGCGGCGTCGAGGTCGTGTACACCAAGCTCCACGCGGGCGGGAAGTTCGGCGGCGGCTCGTACGCGGCCTCCGGCGGACTGCACGGCGTCGGCGCCTCGGTGGTCAACGCGCTGAGCGAGCGCCTCGACGTCGAGGTGGACCGCGGCGGCAAGACCTACGCGATGTCGTTCCACCGCGGCGAGCCCGGCGTGTTCGCCGACAAGGGCGAGAAGCGCCCCGACGCCCCGTTCCGCCCGTTCGAGCAGTCGAGCGAGCTGAAGGTCGTGGGCAAGGTCGCCAAGGGCGTGACCGGCACGCGCGTGCGCTACTGGGCCGACCGCCAGATCTTCACGAAGGACGCGGCGTTCCAGCTCGACGACCTCATGACCCGCGCCCGCCAGACGGCGTTCCTCGTGCCGGGCCTCGAGATCGCGATCCGCGATGAGCGCGGCGACGAGCCCGTCGACACGTCGTTCCGGTACGACGGCGGCATCGCCGAGTTCGTCGACTACCTCGCGACCGACGCCCCCGTGACCGACACGTGGCGCCTGGAGGGCGCGGGCACCTTCACCGAGACGGTGCCGATGCTGCAGGCCGACGGATCCCTGCGATCCACCGAGGTGGAGCGCGAGTGCCGCGTCGACATCGCGCTGCGCTGGGGCACGGGCTACGACACGACGATCCGCTCGTTCGTCAACATCATCGCCACGCCCAAGGGCGGCACGCACCAGCAGGGCTTCGAGCAGGAGATGCTCAAGCAGCTGCGCGCCGAGGTGGAGAAGAACGCGCGCCGCCTGAAGGTGGGCAACGACAAGCTCGAGAAGGACGACGTGCTCGCCGGCCTCACGGCCGTGCTCACGGTCGAGCTGCCCGAGCCGCAGTTCGAGGGCCAGACCAAGGAGGTGCTCGGCACGCCCGCCGCGCGCCAGATCGTGGCGAAGGTCGTGCGCGAGTCGCTCAAGCAGCGCTTCGCCTCCACCAAGCGCGACGACAAGAGCCAGGTGTCGATGCTGCTCGACAAGGTCGTCGCGGAGATGAAGGCGCGCATCTCGGCGCGCACGCACAAGGAGACGCAGCGCCGCAAGAACGCGCTGGAGTCGTCGACCCTGCCGACCAAGCTCGTGGACTGCCGCACCAAGGAGACGGAGCGCAGCGAGCTGTTCATCGTCGAGGGCGACTCGGCGCTCGGCACCGCGCGCAAGGCGCGCGACAGCGAGTTCCAGGCGCTGCTGCCGATCCGCGGCAAGATCCTCAACGTGCAGAAGGCCTCGATCAGCGACATGCTCTCGAATGCCGAGTGCGCCTCGATCATCCAGGTCGTCGGCGCGGGATCGGGACGGTCGTTCGACATCGAGGCCGCCCGCTACGGCAAGGTGATCATGATGAGCGACGCCGACGTCGACGGCGCGCACATCCGCACCCTGCTGCTCACGCTCTTCTACCGCTACATGCGCCCGCTCATCGAGCACGGCCGGGTGTTCGCCGCCGTGCCGCCGCTGCACCGGGTGATCGTCATCAACCCCGGCTCCAAGCCGAACGAGACGATCTACACCTACAGCGAGCGCGAGCTGCACGCCCTGCTCGCCAAGCTCCGCAAGGCCGGCAAGCGGTGGCAGGAGCCCATCCAGCGCTACAAGGGCCTGGGCGAGATGGACGCGGATCAGCTGGCCGAGACGACGATGCAGAAGGACGGGCGCCTGCTGCGTCGCGTGCGGCTGGAGGACGCCGAGGCCGCCGGCCGCGTCTTCGAGATGCTCATGGGCAACGAGGTGGCCCCGCGGCGCGAGTTCATCGTCGACTCCGCCGACCGCCTGGACCGCGAGGCCATCGACGCTTGACGCGCGGCGGGTCAATGCCGCGCAGCGGCGTTGATGCGCCGCGGGTCAACATCGAGCGGAGCGCCCGCAGGGCGCGGAGTCGAGATGAAGACCGGTGTGGGGATCAGTGCCGCAGGGCGCGGCTGATCCCCGCGGCCGTGTTCTGCGCCTGCTGCCACACGAACAGGCGCGTGAGGGGGCGCAGGAGCACCGGCAGCAGCGGCACGCGCCGCGCTGCCGGGTTGCGCTCCCAGCCCGCCGTGACGCTCAGCTGCGAGCCCGAGGCGGCCGCCTCCACGGCGATCTCGATGCGGCGCGCATTCGCGCGAGGCAGGTCGGGGAAGGTGAAGCGCCACGCGACGCTCTCCGCATCGCGCCCGCCCAGGAACTCCGCGACGACGCGCGCGGTCTCGTGCCGGCGCCGGATCGGACGTCCGTCGGGGTGCTCGGTCGGCGACCACGCCGTCCACCGCGCGCCCGGCGCCGCGGCCGAGCCCTCCGCGCCGTCGACGCGGGCGATCGCGGCGTCCCACTCGGGCAGCCGCGCCGGATCCGTCAGCAGCCGCCGGACCTCCTGGGGCGAGGCGGGCACGAAGGCGGCTACGGTCGCCGCGAGGCGGTCGCGAGCGGCCGGGCGGGCGGCCGGGAGCCGGTCGGCCTCGTCCAGGCGTGCCGCGACCTGGTCCGCCGTCGTGCCCAGTCGCCGCAGCACGGCCGCGATCATGCCGCTCGGCTCGCGCAGGAGCTCGCGCAGCACCGCGCTCGCGTCGCCGCCCCCGCGGGCGCGGGAGGCGCGGTCGATGACGGCCATGGCCCGATCGGACCAGCGGTAGCCTTCGGTCGCGGGGAAGGTGATCCGCCCGGGCCGCGGCGGGGCGGCAGCCACGCCCAGCGAGGCGAGCTGCGCCGCGTGCTGGGCGGCCACCGCCTCGCGCGCGGCGTCGATCGTGATGCCGAGGCCGCGCAGCACCTGCCCGGCGGGCTGTTCGCTGAGCGTGAGGGCGAGCAGCAGGTGGTCGATGTCGGCGTCGCGCAGTCCCTGTCGCGAGGCCTCCTCCATCGCGGCGGTCGTGAGCGACAGGATCGTCGCGGCGGTGGTGGCGAGGCGGGTCATGCGGTCCTCCTGGGCACGTCGATGGACGGATCGATGCGGCGCGCGTACTTCTTGTGCACCGCCTGGCGCGTCACGCCCAGCGCGTCGGCCACGTCCTGCCAGCGCAGGCCGGCGCGCAGCGCCGCCTCCACCTGACGCAGCTCCAGCGCATCGGCCAGGGCGCGCAGCGAGGCGACGGCGCGCAGGCCGGCGCGGGGGTCGCTCGTGTCGGCCGCGACATCGGCGATCTGTCGGGAACCCATGCTGTCAACGTACGTTGCTAACGGGCCCGCTGTCAACCTGAGTTGCTCGTCCTGGCTCGCGTCGCCGCAGGGGTGGATCGGCGCCGCGCGGCGGCGTACCCTCGGGCGTGCGCGGTCGACGAGGACCGCGCGGACGGAAGGGGGAGCGGATGTCCATGACGCAGACCCGGTCGCTGTGGGTGGCCTACGGGCAGGCCGGCGCGGTCGGCACGATCCGGCGCGACGACGAGGGCTTCGTGGTGACGATGGCGGGACAGGACGAGCCGGTCGGCGCCTACCCGACGCTCGACGTCGCCAAGGGCGCCCTGTGCTCGCACCTGAAGCCGGGAACCGCGCGACCGGAGTTCCGCCGCCACTGAGCCCGGGGCGGCGATCCGCGCCGCGTCAGACGACCGTGCGGCCGATCGACGCGACCACGGCCTCGAGCGGCTGACCCGAGGCGTCGCGACGGGCGAGGGTCTCTGGCAGCTTGCGCGCCGAGCCCTGCGCGTCGACCGCGAGCGCCGGATCGGGGCCGACCCACGCGAGCGTGAGCCGGTCCTCGCCCTTCAGGAACGCGTGGGCGCGCACGCCGCCCGTGGCGCGGCCCTTCGCCGGGAACTCCGAGAAGTCGGTGATCTTCGCGCGCCCCGGATCCGTGCCCGCGAGGATCGCATCGGATCCCGACACCGTCACGACCACCGAGTCGTCGCCCGTGACGGCGCCGAAGAACACGACGCTCGACCCGGCGCCCAGCTTGATGCCGGCCATGCCTCCGGCCGCCGCGCCCTGCGGGCGCACGCTCGAGGCGGCGAAGCGCAGCAGCTGCGCGTCCTGGGTCACGAACACGAGCTCGGCCTCGTCCGGCGCGACGCCGGCACCCACGACCGCGTCGCCCGGCTTCAGCCCGATCACCTCGACCTCGGGCTTGGGCGCAAGTGCCGACGGCACGATGCGCTTCACGACGCCCTGCGCGGTGCCGAGCGCCACCGGCGTGTCGGAGTCGAGCGCGAGGATCGACACGATCTGCTCCGACTTGTCGACGAGGCCGATGTAGTCGCGCAGCTTCACGCCGCCGCCCAGCTGGATCGAATTGGTCGGCACGGAGGGGATGTCGATGGGGGAGAAGCGCATGACGCGACCGCGCGAGGTGAGGGCGCCGAGCTCGCCGCGGATCGTGCCCGCCGCGGTCGCGAGGACCGCATCGTGCTTGCTGCGACGGGCCGGTGCCGTGAGCTGCTGCCCGTCGGCCAGATCCAGTCGCACCGCGCGGCCCGTCGTGGACAGCGCCACGAGCGTCGGCCCGTCGGCGATCTGCAGATCGGGCGCCGCCTTCGACGAGCGCGGCGCGGCGGGCTTGGCGTTCATGAGCAGCGTGCGGCGCGGGGTGCCGAGCTTCTCGGCCGTGGCCTCGAGCTCCTCGGCCACCTTGCGGCGCAGCAGCACGTCCGATCCCAGCAGCTCCTCGAGCTGGGCGATCTCGGCCAGCAGCGCGTCGCGCTCCTGCTCCAGCTCGATGCGCGAGAACTTCGTGAGCCGGCGCAGGCGCAGCTCGAGGATGTACTCGGCCTGCACCTCGTCGAGGTCGAACACCTGGCACAGCCGGGTCCTGGCCTGCTCCGAGGTGTCGGACGAGCGGATCACCTGGATGACCTCGTCGATGTCGAGGATCGCGACGAGCAGTCCCCGCACGAGGTGCAGGCGCTCCTGGCGGCGGGCGAGGCGGAAGCGGCTGCGCCGCGTGACCACCTGGAGGCGGTGGTCGATGTAGACGCGCAGCAGCTCCTTCAGGCCGAGGGTGCGCGGTTGCCCGCCGACGAGGGCGACGTTGTTGAAGTTGAACGAGTCCTCGAGCGGGGTGAGCCGGTAGAGCAGCTCGAGCACGGCAGCGGGGTCGAAGCCGGTCTTGACGCTGATGACGAGGCGCAGCCCGTGGTGCCGATCCGTGAGGTCCTGCACATCGGCGACGCCCTGCAGCTTCTTCGACTGCACCGCGTCCTTCATCTTCTCGATGACGCGCTCGGGGCCGACCATGTACGGCAGCTCGGTGATGACGATGCCGGTGCGGCGGGGCCCGATCGGCTCGATCGACGCCTTGGCGCGCACCTTGATGGCGCCGCGGCCGGTCTCGTACGCGTCCCTGACGCCGTCCAGGCCCATGACGACGCCGCCGGAGGGGAAGTCGGGGCCCGGCACGAACTCCATGAGCTCGGCCGTCGTCGCCTCGGGGTTCTCGAGCAGGTGGATGGCGGCGTTCACGACCTCGATCAGGTTGTGCGGCGCCATGTTGGTCGCCATGCCGACCGCGATGCCACTCGCGCCGTTGACGAGCAGGTTCGGATAGGCGGCCGGCAGCACGTCGGGCTGCTGGAACTGGCCGTCGTAGTTGGGGACGAAGTCGACGACGTCCTCGTCGAGGTCCGCGGTGAGGGCGAGGGCCGGGGAGGCCAGGCGCGCCTCGGTGTAACGCGCGGCGGCGGGGCCGTCGTCGAGCGATCCGAAGTTGCCGTGCCCGTCGACGAGCGGCACGCGCATCGCGAAGTCCTGCGCCAGGCGCACGAGCGCGTCGTAGATCGCGGTGTCGCCGTGGGGGTGGAGCTTTCCCATCACCTCGCCGACGACGCGCGCGCTCTTGACGTGGCCGCGGTCGGGGCGCAGGCCCATCTCGGCCATCTGGTAGAGGATGCGGCGCTGCACCGGCTTGAGCCCGTCGCGCGCGTCGGGAAGGGCGCGGGAGTAGATGACGGAATACGCGTACTCGAGGTACGAGCCCTGCATCTCGGTCTCGAGGTCGATGTCCTCGATGCGCTCCTCGACCGGCTCGGCGGCGGGTGCCTGCTTGCGCGCCATTCAGCCCTCTCCTCGTGCGGTGGCGGCCGCGGATGCGCGGCGGGGGCCGGAAGTCCCGTTCGGGTGCTGTGCGAGACTGGCCCGGATGTCATCGATCGTACCTTCGGGTCCCGCGGCAGCCCGGAGCCTCACCGGGGTGGCGCCGGACCTGCTGGCGTCGCTGACCGGCCGCCCGTCGGGGCTGCCGGCGGCGCGATCCGCCGTGCTCTTCGTCGTCGACGGGCTCGGCGCGATCCCGCTGCGCGCGCACCGCGCGCACGCGCGCTTCCTCGCCGGGGCCATGGCGCGGCGCGACGTCGCGCGCACCGTCTTCCCCTCCACGACCGCGGCCGCGCTGACGAGCCTGCTGACGGGAGCCTGGCCGGGCGAGCACGGCCTGGTCGGCTATCGCGTGCTCGATCCCGAGCGCGGTGCGCTCGCGAACCAGCTGAACGGCTACGAGCGCGACGGCCTCGACCCGGATGCGTGGCAGCGCTGCGAGACCGTCTTCGAGGCCGCGGCCGCGGCGGGGCTGCGCCCCTTCGCCGTGAGCCTCGACAAGTACGCAGGCACCGGACTCACGCGCGCGATCATGCGCGGTGCGGAGTTCGTGGGGGAGAAGGACCTCGCCCAGCGGGTGCGCGTGTCCCTCGCGCTGGCCGAGCGCCACGAGGGCGGGCTTGTCTACTGCTACCTGCCGGAGCTCGATCAGGCCGGGCACAAGCACGGCGTCGCCTCGGACCGCTGGGTGGACGCTCTCGAGCGCGTCGACGGCGCGCTGCGTGCGGCCGAGCGGCTGCCGGACGGCATCGGCGCCGTCGTCACCTCCGATCACGGCATGGTCGACGTGCCGCGGCATCGTCACGTGCTGCTGCGCGACGGCGACCCGCGCCTCGACGGCGTGGCGCACCTCGGCGGCGAGCCGCGCATGCTGCACGTCTACGCCGAGCCGGGGCGCGACGTCGCGTCGCTGGCCGAGGCCTGGCGCGCGGGATCGGAGGGGACCGCGGACGTCGCGACGCGCGACGAGGCACTCGCCGCCGGGCTGTTCGGCCCCGCGGTGGCGGATCACGTGCGGGGCCGGATCGGCGACGTGCTCGTCGCGGCGCGCGGCACGTGGGCGTTCTACGACGACCGCCTCGCCGACAAGAAGCCGCAGGACATGATCGGCCAGCACGGATCGACGAGCCCCGAGGAGATGACAGTCCCGTTCATCCGCCTCGGCGCGTTCGCCGGCTAGTCGTCGCTGCGGGCGCCGAAGACGATCTCGTCCCACGACGGCATGGCGGCGCGACCGCGGCGGCGCGGCGACTCGGACTCGCGCTCCGGCTCGGGCTCCGGATCGCGCTTCTCGGGAGCCTCGGCCGGGCGGGTGGCCTCGTCCATGGCCTCGAACAGCGCGACCGGCGCGCTGCCCCTGGCGGGGTGCCGCGCGGCGCTCTCGTCCAGCTCGCTCATGGGGGCCGTCTCGCGCTGGCCGCGGCGGCGGCGCAGCGCCTCGAGCAGGTCGGCCGTCTCGGGCGACGTGCTGTGCTCCTCGGGCGCGCGGCGCGTGGCGGTGTCGCGCACCTCGCGGCTCGAGACGGCCGCGAGCGGCGCCGTTGCCTCGGGCTCGGCGTCGGGCAGGCGGCGCGGGCCGAACGCGTCGGTGTCGAACCGGCTGTCGTCCTTGGAGGGCGTGTCGAGCGCGCGCAGGCGCGGGATCAGTCCCTCGGGCAGCGGGCCCTGCCGCGACAGCTGGGTGGCGTCGGAGTTGAGCGGCGACAGCGCGCTGCGGCGGGGCTCGAACGACCAGCGGGCGTCGTGCTCGACCTCGCCGGCCGTGAACTCCAGCTTCACGATCCAGCCGCTGGGCTCCTTCCAGCTGGTCCAGCGCTCGCCCGTCGCGTGCAGGCTCGCGAGCTTGCCGCGGATCGCGACGCCGAACGTCGGGTTCGCGTCGCCGTCGAGCTCGCTGCCGATGAGCACGGGCACGGCGAGCGCCTGGCTCACGATGTGCTCGCGCTCGGCGACCACGGGTCCCTCGAAGCGCCGCACGTCATCGAGGTCGGCGCCGAGCAGCTCGGCCACCTCCTCGGCCGACATGCCGGCGCGGATGTGCTTCTGGATCTCGCGGGGGCTGGCGGCGGTGCGCGGCGCGGGCCGGGTCGTCGTGCTGGCCCGGCGGATCTCGGAGCGCAGCACGTCGTCGACGGCGACGGTGAAGCGCTCTCCCGACTCGTTCGCGAGGACGAGGGCGCCGTCCTCCGATCCGATGACCGTGAGCTGTTCCATGCGTGCTCCTTCCGCGCTCTGCGGTGACTCACATGCTGTCACGCTGCGGGCCCAACGCCGGGAATACCGTGGGCGTGCCGCGGGTTTCACCGGCAGCGATTGCTGTGGGTCCGCGGGGAGCCGCGTGTGCGTTTGCGAATCCGTTCCCGCTCATGCAGACTATCGCCGCCCCGCCGCACGGTTCGGGGCGCCTGAGCTCCAACGAAAGAAGTGTGACGCCCTCCGATGGCAACCGACTACGACGCCCCCCGCAAGTCCGAAGACGAGAGCAACGAGTCGATCGAGGCGCTCAAGGCCGCGCGGAACAACCCGCAGCCGGGGTCGGCCGACACGGAGGATGCCGACAATCCCGGTTTCGAGCTGGGCGGCGCCGATCTGTCCAACGTCGAGCTCGACGTCGTCGTGCTTCCCCCGCAGGAGGATGAGTTCACGTGCATGAACTGCTTCCTCGTGAAGCACCGCTCGCAGCTCGCCGAGGACGGCCCCAACGGCCTCATCTGCAAGGACTGCGCGGCCTGACCCGCGAACGCGAAGCGCCCGGCGCCTCCTCGGAGGCGGCCGGGCGCTTCGCCGTTGCGGGGACCGGATCAGGCGTGCTGGGCGAGCCGGATCGCGGCGGCCAGGCGCTCGGGCGTGCGCGACGAGATCGTCCACGAGCCCACGGGGTCGTCCGGGTCGGTGTTCGGCACGACGACGAGACCGTCGATCCCGCCGCGGATCAGGTGCCACCCGTGCGCGTCGATGTCGCGGCCGCGCGCCGCCTGGGCATCCGCGCCGGTGAGCGCCACGGGCTCGCCGAGGAAGCGCGCCTCGATGCGGGCGCGGCCCGCGCGCAGCTCGGTGCCGCGCACCTCGACGACGGGGGCGAGCCCCACGAGGAGCGCGACGACCGCGATCGCGACGGCGATGCCGATGCCCAGCGCCAGGGCGCGGTCGATCTGCACGAAGACAAGCGACGCCATCGGCGCGACGACGGCGGCCCCGCCCAGCAGCCGGAGCGAGGGGGAGAGGCGTTCGCGGTACGTCGCGCGCGACGACCGGGTCGGCGTTGATGTGATCTGCATTACCCTCGTTGCGTGACCGAAACCGTGGACGTGCCCATTGTCGCACCCGTGATCCCGGCCTACGCCCACCCCGACGACGCCGGCGCCGATCTGGTCGCCGCCGAGGCGGTGCGGCTGGAGCCGGGCGAGCGCGCGCTCGTGGGCACCGGGGTGCGCATCGCGCTGCCGGAGGGCCACGCGGCGTTCGTCGTGCCGCGCAGCGGGCTGGCGGCCAAGCACGGCATCACGATCGTGAACGCGCCCGGCACCGTCGATGCCGGCTATCGCGGAGAGATCAAGGTCGCGCTGCTGAACACCGACGCCCGCGAGGCGTACGACATCGCCGTGGGCGACCGCATCGCGCAGCTGATCGTGATGCCGGTGCCGCGGGCGCGCTTCGTGCCCGTCGAGGAGCTGCCGGAGAGCGGGCGCGGCGAGGGCGGGTTCGGATCCACCGGCTACCAGACAGGGGAGACCAAGTGAGCGACGACAACGCGGCCGAGGACGTCACGCCGGTGGCGCCGGCCGATGCCGAGGCGAGCGCCAAGTCGGCGCCGGTCGGGCGCGCCCAGAGCGGGCCGTTCGACGAGTCCGAGGCGAACGCGGTGCGGCCGTACATCGACCTGGGAGGGCTGAAGGTGCTGCCCCGCGAGGGCCTGAACCTGCGGCTCGAGGTCGAGGAGAAGACGAAGCGGATCGTCGCCATCGGCCTGGACTACGCGGGCTCGACGCTGCAGGTGCAGCCCTTCGCCGCGCCGCGGTCCACGGGCCTGTGGGGCGAGACGCGCGACCAGATCCGCGAGCAGGTGCGCCAGCAGGGCGGCCGCGTCGAGGAGCGCGGCGGCCCCTTCGGTCCCGAGCTGCTCGCCGAGGTGCCCACGGCCGACGCCGAGGGCGGCAAGGCGATGCGCCTGGCCCGCTTCGTGGGAGTGGACGGGCCGCGCTGGTTCCTGCGCGGCGTGATCGGCGGCGCGGCCGCGAGCGACCCCGCCGCGGCCGAGCAGGTCGAGGACCTCTTCCGCTCGCTCGTCGTGGTGCGCGGCGGCAACCCCATGCCGCCGCGCGACCTCATCCCGCTCAAGATGCCGCAGGCGCCGGGCGCGGCGTGAGCGATCCCGCAGCTCCGCGCGACCGCGACACGGCGGCCGGTCGGGAGTCCGCCGATCTCACCCCGCCGCCTGCCGCCTCGGATCTGCTGGGGCAGGCGTTCGGCGAGGCGGCGCGCCGCGCCGGCATCGACCCCGCCGAGGAAGCCACGGCCGGGGGCGTCGTCTGGAAGGCGATGGGCGGCTTCCGGGGCGTGCTCGAGTCGGTGCTGCCGAGCCTCGCGTTCGTCATCGTCTACACGTTCCGCCCCGAGCCGCTGTGGCTGTCGCTGGCGGTGTCGGTGGGTCTCGCGGCGCTGTTCACGATCGTGCGCTTCGCGCAGCGATCCACGCCGGCCGCGGCCCTCGGCGGGCTCGTCGCGGCGGGCTTCGCGGCCGCGCTGGCCCTGTTCACCGGCCAGGGCGAGCAGAACTTCCTGCCGGGGCTCGTGACCAATGCGGTGTACGGCACCGCCATCCTCGTCTCCGCGCTCGTCGGCTGGTCGGTGATCGGCCTCGCGGGCGGGTTCCTCGTGGGCGAGGGCACGGCGTGGCGCGCCGACCGGCGCAAGCGCCGCGCCTACTTCTGGCTCGCGATCGCGTGGGCGGCGCTGTTCTACGCCCGGCTCGCCGTGCAGCTGCCGCTCTACCTGTCGGGCGCCGTGGTCGAGCTCGGCACGGCGAAGCTGCTCATGGGGCTGCCGCTGTTCGCGCCCCTCGTGGCGGTCACGTGGCTCGCCGTGCGCGCCCTGTATGCGCGTGCCGACCGCGACGATCGTGCATAATGGATTTATCTTGACGTCAAGATAAATCGTCCCCCTCATCCGGCGACGACTGTTAGGTGCTCCTTGCTAGCCGCGGAGCCCTCGCAGGGGCAGGATGGGGAGGGAATTCCGCGGTCGATCCCGAAGGAGACGGAACCGGTGTCCACGGTGAACAGCTTCGGTGCCAAGAGCACCCTGACGGTCGGCAGCACCGACTATGAGATCTACCGCATCGATGCGGTCGAGGGCTACGAGGCGCTGCCCTTCAGCCTCAAGGTCCTCCTCGAGAACCTGCTCCGCACCGAGGACGGTGCGAACATCACCAAGGAGCAGATCAGCGCCCTCGGATCGTGGGATGCCGCGGCCGAGCCGAGCACGGAGATCCAGTTCACGCCCGCCCGCGTCGTGATGCAGGACTTCACGGGCGTGCCCTGCATCGTCGACCTCGCCACCATGCGCGAGGCCGTCACGGAGCTCGGCGGCGACCCCGACAAGATCAACCCGCTCTCGCCGGCCGAGATGGTCATCGACCACTCGGTGATCGCCGATCTGTTCGGCACCGAGAACGCGCTCGAGCGCAACGTCGAGATCGAGTACGAGCGCAACGGCGAGCGCTACCAGTTCCTGCGCTGGGGCCAGACCGCGTTCCAGGACTTCAAGGTCGTTCCCCCGGGCACCGGCATCGTCCACCAGGTGAACATCGAGCACCTGGCCAAGGTCGTCTACGACCGCCAGGTCGACGGCGTGCTGCGCGCCTACCCCGACACGTGCGTCGGCACCGACTCGCACACGACCATGGTCAACGGCCTCGGCGTGCTCGGCTGGGGCGTCGGCGGCATCGAGGCCGAGGCGGCCATGCTGGGCCAGCCCGTGTCGATGCTCATCCCGCGCGTGGTCGGCTTCAAGCTCACGGGCGACATCCCCGCTGGCGTGACCGCGACCGACGTGGTGCTCACGATCACCGACATGCTCCGCCAGCACGGCGTGGTCGGCAAGTTCGTCGAGTTCTACGGCGAGGGCGTCGCATCGGTGCCGCTGGCCAACCGCGCCACCATCGGCAACATGAGCCCCGAGTTCGGCTCGACCGCCGCCATCTTCCCGATCGACGACGTCACGCTCGACTACCTGCGCCTGACCGGCCGCGACGAGCAGACCGTCGCGCTCGTCGAGGCGTACGCCAAGGAGCAGCACCTCTGGCACGACCCGTCGCGCGAGCTCGTCTTCAGCGAGTACATGGAGCTCGACCTCTCGACGGTCGTCCCCTCGATCGCCGGCCCGAAGCGCCCGCAGGACCGCATCCTGCTGTCGGAGGCCAAGTCGCAGTTCGAGAAGGACATCCTCAGCTACGCGGGGATGCCGGACGACTCCGTCGAGGTCGAGGGCACGTTCCCCGCCTCCGACCCCGGCACCACCCCGGGCGTGGAGCACGAGCACATGCCGTCCAACGGCGTCTCCCACCAGCACGACGGCGAGCGCGAGCACCAGCACGTGGAGTCGATGCTCGTCAGCGGCGCGCCGCACGCCGCGTCGAAGCCCGTGAAGGTGACCACGCCCGAGGGCGAGTCGTACCTGCTCGACAACGGCGCCGTCACGCTCGCGGCCATCACCTCGTGCACGAACACGTCGAACCCGTCGGTCATGATCGCCGCCGGCCTCCTCGCCCGCAAGGCGCGCGAGAAGGGCCTGACGCGCAAGCCGTGGGTCAAGACGACGCTCGGCCCCGGCTCGAAGGTCGTCACCGACTACTACGAGAAGTCGGGCCTTGACAAGGACCTCGAGGGCCTCGGCTTCTACACCGTCGGCTACGGCTGCACGATCTGCATCGGCAACTCGGGCCCCCTCATCGAGGAGGTCTCGGAGGCCATCAACGAGAACGACCTGGCCGTCACGGCCGTTCTCTCGGGCAACCGCAACTTCGAGGGCCGCATCAGCCCCGACGTGAAGATGAACTACCTCGCCTCGCCGCCGCTCGTCGTGGCGTACGCGCTGGCCGGCTCGATGAACTTCGACTTCGAGACCGACCCGCTGGGCAAGGACGCGGACGGCAACGACGTGTTCCTCAAGGACGTGTGGCCCGCGCCCGACGAGGTGCAGGAGATCATCGACTCCTCGATCTCGCGCGACCAGTTCATCAAGCAGTACGCCACGGTATTCGACGGCGACGAGCGGTGGAAGTCGCTCGACACCCCGAGCGGCCCGATCTTCGAGTGGGACGAGAACTCGACCTACGTGCGCAAGGCGCCGTACTTCGAGGGCATGACGATGGCCCCGGAGCCCGTCTCCGACATCACCGGTGCCCGCGTGCTCGCGGCTCTCGGCGACTCGGTGACGACCGACCACATCAGCCCCGCGGGCTCGATCAAGGCCGGCACCCCCGCCGCGCAGTACCTCATGGAGCACGGCGTCGCCCAGCGCGACTTCAACTCCTACGGCTCGCGACGCGGCAACCACGAGGTGATGATCCGCGGCACGTTCGCGAACATCCGCCTCAAGAACGCGCTCGTCAAGGCGGTCAACGACGGCCAGCAGATCGAGGGTGGCTACACCCGCGACTTCACGCAGCCCGAGGGCCCGCAGTCGTTCATCTTCGATGCCGCGCAGAACTACGCCGCGCAGGAGACCCCGCTGGTCATCTTCGGCGGCAAGGAGTACGGCTCCGGGTCGTCGCGCGACTGGGCGGCCAAGGGCACGCGCCTGCTCGGCGTGAAGGCGGTCATCACCGAGAGCTTCGAGCGCATCCACCGCTCGAACCTCATCGGCATGGGCGTCGTGCCGCTGCAGTTCCCCGCCGGCGAGAGCTGGGAGTCGCTGGGCCTCGACGGGACCGAGATCGTCTCGATCTCGGGCCTCGAGCAGCTCAACGAGGGCGTCACCCCCAAGACGGTGCACGTCGTCGCCGAGCCGAGCGAGCACTCGCCCGAGGGCAAGCAGACGATCGAGTTCGACGCGATCGTCCGCATCGACACGCCCGGTGAGGCCGACTACTACCGCAACGGCGGCATCCTGCAGTACGTGCTGCGCAGCCTCGTCTGATCGCCCCGCGCGACGCACGCCCCGCTCGGCCTCGGCCGGGCGGGGCGCGCTGCGTCGCGGGAGGATTCGGGTCTGCCCCCTTGCGTTCTCGGCGGCTCCGTTCAGCCTGCGGGGAGGGGCCGCGGCGTAGGCTTTCCGCATGAGTCTTCTCGACGCGATCGGCGGGCCGCGCGATCTCGACGCGCTCTCCGATGCGCAGCTCGCGCAGCTCGCCGGCGAGATCCGCGAGTTCCTCATCGCGAATGTGGCCCGCACCGGCGGACACCTCGGCCCGAACCTCGGCGTGGTCGAGCTGACGATCGCGCTGCACCGCGTGTTCGACTCGCCGGACGATCCGATCATCTTCGACACCGGCCACCAGTCGTACGTGCACAAGCTGCTCACGGGCCGCAAGGACTTCACGAACCTTCGCGCCCGCGGGGGACTGGCGGGCTACCCGCAGCGCTCCGAGAGCCCGCACGACGTCGTGGAGTCGTCGCACGCCTCCAGCTCGCTGAGCTGGGCGGACGGCATCTCCCGCGCCTTCACGCGCACGGGGCGTGCGGATCGCCACGTCGTCGCCGTCGTGGGCGACGGCGCGCTCACGGGCGGCATGACGTGGGAGGCGCTCAACAACATCACCGACGACAACGACCGCAACCTCGTGATCGTCGTCAATGACAACGGCCGCTCCTACGCGCCCACGATCGGCGGGATGGCGCGCTACCTCAACCGCGTGCGCACGGGCGGCGTCTACCGCGACCTGGATGCGAAGTCGAGCCGGCTGGCCGACCGCCTGCTGGGCCCGGCCGGCCGCGCGCTCTACCGGGGCCTGCGCGGCGGCACGCGCGGCTTCCTCTCGCGCTTCACGAACAACCGCGCGCTGTACTCGCAACTCGACATCAAGTACCTCGGGCCCGTCGACGGGCACGACGTGAAGGCGCTGCGCGAGACGCTCGAGCTGGCGAAGTCGTACGGCGCCCCGGTGCTCGTGCACGCCATCACGGAGAAGGGCCGCGGCTACCAGCCGGCGCGCGACGACGAGGCCGACCAGTTCCACGCCGTCGGCCGCATCGACCCGCACACGGGCGAGCCGGTCTCGTCCTCGTCCTCGCAGAGCTGGACCGATGTCTTCGCCGACGAGCTCGTGCGGGTGGGGGAGCAGCGCCCCGAGGTCATCGCGATGACGGCGGCCATGCTGCGGCCGACGGGACTCGCGCCGTTCGCCGAGCGCTTCCCCGATCGCGTGTATGACGTGGGCATCGCCGAGCAGCACGCCGTCGCGTCGGCGGCGGGCCTCGCGTACGGCGGCCTGCATCCCGTCGTCGCGCTGTACTCGACCTTCGTGAACCGGGCGTTCGACCAGGTGCTCATGGACGTCGCGCTGCACAAGGCGGGCGTCACCTTCGTGCTCGACCGCGCCGGCGTGACCGGACCCGACGGGCCGAGCCACCATGGCATGTGGGACCTGGCGCTGCTCCACATCGTGCCGACCATCCGGATCGCCGCCCCGCGCGACGCCGAGCGGCTGCGCGAGGAGCTGCAGGAGGCCGTGGCGGTCTCGGACGCCCCCACCGTCGTCCGGTTCCCCAAGGGAAGCGTGGCGGCCTCGATCCCGGCCCTCGAGCGCCTGGACGACGGCGTGGACGTGCTCGCGCGCGGCACCGCGGAAGACGTGCTCATCGTCGGCATCGGTCCGTTCGCCCAGCTCGGACTGGATGTGGCCACGCGGCTGCGCGCGCAGGGGATCGGCGCGACCGTCGTCGACCCGCGCTGGGTCGTGCCGGTGCCGGACTCGATCGTCGAGCTCGCGGCGCGGCACCGTCTCGTCATCACGCTGGAGGACGGCCTGCGCGTCGGCGGCATCGGCACCCGCGTGCGCCAGGTGCTGCGCGAGGCCGGCGTCGACACAGCAGTGGACGAGCTCGGCCTGCCCGACGCGTTCCTCGACCACGCGTCCCGAGAGGAGATCCTCGAGGACGCCGGCCTGAGCGCGGCGAAGATCGCGCACGATGTCGTCTCGCAGGTGCTGGGCACCCGCATCCCCGTCGCGCGCCCCGAGGGCGCGAGCGGCCTGCCGGCTGTCACGGGCCCGGTCGAGAAGTCCCGGCAGTAGTTTTCTCGGAAACGCGAGACGGGAGGGATCCGTCGATCCCTCCCGTCTCGCGCGTGCGGTCAGCGCGATGCGATGCCGCGGATCGGGGGCGTGTGGAACGTCGAGCCGAAGACGCGCTCCGAGGCGCCGACACGGTCCAGGTAGGCCGTGGCGCCGCCGTCGATGAACGGCCAGCCGGCGCCGAGGATGAGCGCCAGGTCGATGTCCTCGACCTCCGGCACGACCTTCTCCTCGAGCATGATGTGGATCTCGCGGGCCAGCTCGTCCTCCACGCGTCGGAGGATCTCCTCCTCCGACGCCGGGCTCTTGCCGACGGTGAGCGCCTTCTGTGCCTGCTTCGTCCAGCCCGTGACGCGGCCGCCCTTGTCCTTCTCGACGACCTCGTCCAGCTCGGCGAGGGCGTGCAGGTTCGCCGACGCGTGGAAGCGGTCGGGGAAGTGACGCGCCATCGTGTCCTGCACGTGCGCGGCGACCTTCCAGCCCACGAGGTCGATGAGCTGGAACGGCGTCATCGGCAGGCCGAGCGGCGCGAACGCCTTCTCGACCGTCATGAGCGGCGTGCCCTCGTCGATCGCGCGCGCGGCCTCGCCCATGACCTTCGCCAGCAGGCGGTTCACGATGAAGCCCGGCGCGTCCGTGGTGCCGATCGCGTTCTTCTTCAGGTTCTTCGCGACGACGAAGCCCGTGCTGATGGCCTCGTCGCTGGCCTGCGGCGTGCGCACGACCTCGACGAGAGGCATCACGGCCACGGGGTTGAAGAAGTGGAAGCCGATGAGACGCTCGGGGTTGGACAGCACCGAGCCGATCTCCTCGACCGACAGCGACGACGTGTTCGTGGCGAGGATCGCCTCGGGCGAGACGATCGCCTCGATCTCGCGGAAGACGTCCTGCTTGACCTTCGTCTCCTCGAACACCGCCTCGATCACGAAGTCGCAGTCGGCGTACTCGCTCTTGTCGACGGTGCCGCGCACGAGCGCGCGCAGGCGGTTGGCCTCGTCGGCGTCGATGCGGCCCTTGCCCTCGAGCTTGCCGATCTCGTCGCGGATGTACGACAGGCCCCTGTCCACGCGCTCCTGCGACACGTCGGTGATGAGCACGGGCACCTGCAGGCGGCGCACGAACAGCAGCGCGAACTGGCTGGCCATGAGGCCCGCGCCGATGACGCCGACCTTGGTGACCTTGCGCGCGAGCGCCTTGTCGGGCGCGCCCACCGGGCGCTTCGCGCGCTTCTGCACGAGGTCGAAGGCGTACATCGAGGCGGCGAACTGGTCGCCTGTGACGAGGTCGGCGAGCGCCTCGTCCTCGCGGGCGAAGCCGTCCTCCTTCGAGCCCGAGCGCGCCTTGTCGAGCAGGTCCAGCGCCCGGTACGGCGACCGGGGGACGGTGCCGATGCGGCTCTCGAGCATGCCGCGCGCCATCTTGATGGCGATCGGCCACTTCGTGAGCTTCTCCATCTTGCCCGGCACGTTGCGCCGCTCGACCTTGACCGTGCCCTCGAGCACGCCGTCGGCCCAGTTCAGCGAGTCCTCGAGGTAGTTCGCCGGCGAGAACATGGCGTCGAAGATGCCCATCTCGTACGCCTGCGCCGCCTTGAGCGTGCGGTTCTGCTTGAGGGGGTTCGAGATGATCACCTCGAGCGCGTTCTCGATGCCGATGAGGTTCGGCAGCAGGTACGCGCCGCCCCAGCCGGGGATGATCCCGAGGAACACCTCGGGCAGCGCGATCGCCGCGGCGGACGAGTCGACGGTGCGGTACGTGGAGTTCAGCGCGATCTCCACGCCGCCGCCGAGCGCGAGCCCGTTCACGAACGAGAACGAGGGCACGCCCAGGTCGCTGAGCTTGCCGAGCACCTGGTGCCCGCGCTGAGCGATGAGGAGCGCGCTCTCGCGCCCGTCGAGCGCCGTGATCTGCGAGAGGTCGGCGCCGGCGGCGAAGATGTACGGCTTGCCGGTGATGGCGACGGCCTGGATCTCGCCGGCGGCGGCCCGGTGCTTGAGATCCTCCAGCACGCCGTTCAGCTCGGTCAGCGTGCGCGGCCCGAGGGTGTTCGGGCGGGTGTGGTCGCGGCCGTTGTGCAGCGTGATGAGCGCGAGCACGCGTCCGCTGGGAAGGGTCACATCACGCACGAGCGAGTGCGTGACGACCTCGTCCTCGGAGGCGGCGTCGAGCGTCGAGAAGTCGATCGATTCGTAGTCGGTCATGCGTCCGGTCACTTCCGCTTCTTGCCGGTGTAGTGGGGGTTCTCCCAGATCACGGAGCCGCCCTGGCCCAGGCCCACGCACATGGCCGTGAGGCCGTAGCGGACGTCGGGGCGCTCGGCGAACTGGGCCGCGAGCTGGATCATCAGGCGCACGCCGGACGCGGCCAGCGGGTGACCGAGGGCGATCGCGCCCCCCCACTGGTTCACGCGCGGGTCCTCGTCGTCGATCCCGAAGTGATCGAGGAACGACAGCACCTGGATCGCGAAGGCCTCGTTCAGCTCGAACAGGCCGATGTCGTCGATCGTCAGGCCCGCCTTGGCGAGCGCCTTCTCGGTCGAGGGGATCGGGCCGATGCCCATGATCTCGGGCTGCACGCCGGAGAACGCGAACGACACCATGCGCATCTTGGGCGTCAGGCCCAGCTCCTTCACGGCGCTGCCGCCGGCGAGCAGGCTGATCGTGGCGCCGTCGGTGAGGGGCGACGAGGTGCCGGCCGTCACGCGGCCGTGCGGGCGGAACGGCGTCTTGAGGCTCGCGAGACCCTCGAGCGTCGTCTCGGGGCGGCGGCCCTCGTCCTCGGTCGCGAGCGCCCAGGCGCCGTCGGCGCCGGTGGTGGCCACGGGCACGAGGTCGGGCTGGATCTTGCCGGCCTCGTAAGCGGCCTGCACCTTCTGCTGGCTGCGCATGCCGAACCGATCGGCGCGCTCCTTCGTGAGGTGCGGGAAGCGGTCGTGGATCCGCTCGGCCGTGACACCCATGTTGAGCGCGCCCGGGTCGACCATCCGCTCCGCGACGAAGCGCGGGTTGGGGTCGGCGTTGGCGCCGATCGGGTGGCGACCCATGTGCTCGACGCCGCCCGCGAGGGCGAGGTCGTACATGCCGACGCCGATCGAGGCGCCCATGGTCGTGACGGCCGTCATGGCGCCGGCGCACATGCGCTCGATCGCCAGGCCGGGCACGGTCTGGGGGAGACCCGCGAGGATCGCGGTGCTGCGCCCCAGCGTCAGTCCCTGGTCGCCCGTCTGCGACGTCGCGGCGATCGCCACGTCATCGATCCGGTCCTTCGGCACATCCGCGTTGCGCTCCATGAGCCCGATCATCGCCTTCACGACGAGATCGTCCGCGCGGGTGTTCCAGTACATGCCCTTCTCGCCGGCGCGCCCGAAGGGCGTCCTGACACCGTCGACGAAGTAGACATCCGAGAGCTCGGCCACTCTGCCTCCCAAGATTCGAGTGATCCCAGCCTATGGGGATCCTGCAACGCCGGGGCCAACCGGTTGGGGAGTACCTACGAAGCCGCGTCCGCCGGTTCGGGGGCCTCTTGCACCGGATGGACAAACGCCTCCGCGATGATGGGCGCGGTGAGTTCCACCTGCCACGGCCGCGCGCCGAGCGCCCGCAGCGCGTCGGCGACGGCGTCGGCCGTGATCGGCGTCGGCGGCTCCCACGCCACGCGCCGCAGCACCTCGGGCGTGAGCAGGTTCTCGGTGGGCATCTCGATGCGCTCGGCGAGCTCGGCGACGGCCGGGCGGGCCGAGCGCAGCCGCGCGTCGGCCTCCGGGTTGCGGTCGCGCCACGCCTTGGGCGGCGGCAGCGTGTCGGATCCCGGGAGGCGGTCCGGCGGCAGGTCGCTCGTCGTGCGGCCCGCATCGAGCGCCGCCCACCAGCGATCGAGCTGGGTGCGGCTGGCGCGGCCGGTGAAGTCCTTCAGGGCCGCGAGCTGCGCCTTCGAGGTGGGCGCGGCGAGCACCGCGGCCACGAGGGCGCGGTCGGGCACGAGGCGCCCGGGTGCGACGTCCTGCTCCTGCGCCAGCCGCTCGCGCGAGAGCCACAGCTCGCGGGCGATCGCCAGGCCGCGGCGGCCGCGCACCTGGTGCAGGCCGCTGAGGCGCCGCCACGGATCCGCGCGCGGCGGCTTGGGCTCGCGCAGGCGCACCTCCTCGAACTCCTGGCGCGCCCACTCGGTCTTCCCCGACGCCTCGAGAGCCTCGACGAGGACGTCGCGCACGTCGACGAGGTGCTCGACGTCGAGGGCCGCGTACTCGAGCCAGGCCTGCGGCAGGGGGCGCGTGGACCAGTCGGCGGCGGAGTGCTCCTTCTTCAGCACGACGCCGATGGCCTGCTCCGTGACCGCGGCGAGCCCCACGCGGGGCCAGCCGAGCAGGCGCGCCGACAGCTCGGTGTCGAAGATCGACGGCGGGCGCAGGCCCAGCTCGGCGAGCGAGGGCAGGTCCTGACTCGCGGCGTGAAGCACCCACTCGACGTCGCCGATCGCCGCCTGCAGCGCGGAGAAATCGCCGATCGGCGGCGGATCGAACAGAAACAGCCCCGCGCCGCGACGGAACATCTGCACGAGATAGGCGCGCTGGGAGTAGCGGAAGCCCGACGCGCGCTCCACGTCCACGGCCACCGGGCCCTCGCCTCCGGCGATCCGCTCGGCCGCCTCCGCCAGCCCCTCCGGGGTGTCGATCACCCGGTATTCAGTCACGTTCCGCCTTCCTGGCCCCGAAGACCGCGATCTGCTCGGATCCCGGGGGCAGACCGGCGATCATGCACACGAGCTCGGCCCACGCCTCGACGTGATCGCGCGGGTCGCCCTCGGGTGTCCACGACGCGCGCAACTCGATCTGCGCGCCGTCTCCCTCCTCGGCGAGCCCGCCGAACCCCGTCGAGAGGATCTTCGTGGCCGTGCCCGATGCCGAATGGTACGCCGCCCCGCGCGTCTCCAGTGCATCGATGAGCCAGGACCACGTCACATCCGCCAGCAGGGGATCCGTCCCGATCTCGGGCTCGAGCGGCGCCTGCGCGAATGAGACGATGCGGAACGGGCCGCCCCACGACGACGGCTCGTCGGGGTCGTGCAGCAGGATGAAGCGGCCCGTGCCGTAGGGGGAGTCGCCGTGCTCGTCGGGGCGGACGTCGCCGGCGACGGCCAGGGAGAACGGCGCGACGCCCTGCGGCGAGGGGATCTCGCGCACGGAGAAGTCGCTGCGGAACGCGGCGGCCCGCAGGCGCGCCTCCGCGTGGGCGAAGGCGTACGGAACCGGACCGTGGTCTGTCACGCCGACAGATTAGAGTGAGGGGGTCATGAAGCTCTCCAGGCGCGCCGCACCCCTCGGCGTCGGGCTGCTGCTCGCCGCGACCGGCATCGGGCTGGTCGCCGGCGCGATCGGCACGGTCGCCGCGCGCATCGCCCGCGTGGCGCGCGTCGTCGTGACCCCGGCCATGCGGGTGGCCGACGTCGAGGTTCACGCCGTCGACACCGCGGCCCAGACCATCACGCTCTCGCGCACGCCCGACACGGAGCTGCCCGGCCGCTACGGGCTGTTCACGAGCGGGACGACCGACTACCTCAAGATCGGCGCCGTGCTGCGCAGCGACGACGAGACGGTGACCCGCAAGCTCCTCACGCACATCGGGCGCGGCGCCTCGATCGGCCGGCCCGCCGCCTTCAGCGGCTGGTACTTCGAGTCCCCGGCCGAGCTGCACGTGCCGTACCGGGAGGTCGAGGTGACCACGCCGATCGGCGACGCCCCGGCGTGGCTCGTGCCGGCGGGCGTCGGCGAGGAGAGCACGGGCGAGACGTGGGCGGTCGTCGTGCACGGCCGCGGCACGCAGCGCGCCGAGACGATCCGCGCCGTCCCGGCTTTCCGCGAGGCGGGCATCACGTCGCTGCTGATCTCGTACCGCAACGACGGCGTCGCCCCCAAGAGCACGACGGGTCTCTACGGGCTCGGGACGACCGAGTGGCCCGACGTGGAGGCCGCGATCGAGTTCGCGCTCGCGCACGGCGCGCGGCGCATCGTTCTGATGGGCTGGTCGATGGGCGGAGCCATCGCGCTGCAGACGCTCGTGAACACGGCGCACCACGACGCGATCGCCGGTCTCATCCTGGAGTCCCCGGTCGTCGACTGGCGCACCGTGCTGCGCTTCCAGGCGCGCGCCATGGGCATGCCGCCGCTCGCCGCCAGCGCGACGATGGGGATGCTCGAATCGGGCATCGCGTCGCGCGTGCACCGGATCGGGCGGGTCATCGACTTCGATGCGCTCGACATGGTCGCCCGCGGCGTGGAGCTGGACCGTCCGATCCTCATCCTGCACAGCGACGACGACGGATACGTGCCGGCGGACGCCTCGCGGCGCCTGGCGGAGCTGCGTCCCGACATCGTGACGCTCGTGCCGTTCACGACCGCACGCCACACCAAGCTCTGGAACTACGACGAGGCGCGCTGGAACACCGCGATCCGCGACTGGCTGGCCGCGAACGCCCTCGCGCCTGAGACGGACTGAGCGCGCCGGCTCCCGCGCACCGGGGGAGCCGTGCCCCCGGTAGACTCGGGCATCATGACCCAGGCCCCCGCCGGCATCGCCACCGTCCGCCTCGCGGAGCGTCAGCCTCAGCTGACGGGGGAGGAGATGCTCGGGAGCCTCGTGCCCCCGCCGCAGTTCGACGACGCGACGTTCGAGTCCTACCGCGTCGACGCCGACCACCCCTCCCAGCAGGAGGCGAAGGAGCTGCTGTCGGCGTTCGCGATGGGCGCCCAGCCCGCCAAGCGCGGGCTCTTCTCGCGCAAGCCGAAGGCGCCCGAGACGAAGCCGGGCGTCTACCTGGACGGCGGCTTCGGCGTGGGCAAGACCCACCTGCTGGCCGCGATCTATCACGCCGTGCCCGCCCGCCGGAAGTACTTCGGATCGTTCATCGAGTACACGGCCCTCGTGGGCGCGCTCGGCTACAAGAACACCGTCGAGCTGCTGCGCGGCTCGGCGCTGCTGTGCATCGACGAGTTCGAGCTCGACGACCCGGGCGACACGATGGTCATGACGCGCCTGCTCGGCGAGCTCGTCGCGACCGGCACGCGCCTGGCGGCCACGAGCAACACCCCGCCGAACGCGCTGGGCGAGGGCCGCTTCGCCGCGCAGGACTTCCTGCGCGAGATCCACGCGATGGCCGACAGCTTCCAGACGATCCGCATCGACGGCGTCGACTTCCGCCAGCGCTCGCTCGACGGCGAGGCGCGCGTGCTGGGGGATGACGAGTACGCCCCGGCCCTCGCGGCCGTCGGCGGCACCGTCTCGGACGACGGCTTCGAGGAGCTGATCGCGCACCTCGCGCACGTGCACCCCTCCCGCTACATCCGGCTCATCGACGGCATCCGCGCCGTGGGGCTGCGAGACGTGCGGCGCATCACGGATCAGTCGGAGGCGCTGCGCTTCGTCGCGTTCGTCGACCGCGTGTACGACGCGCAGCTGCCGATCCGCGCCACCGGGGCGCCGCTGCACGAGGTGTTCAGCGACGAGATGCTCGCCGGCGGGTACCGCAAGAAGTACCTGCGCGCGATCTCGCGCCTGGTCGCCTCCACGCATTCCTGAGCGATCCGGGAGCGGATGCGCGGCGGCGCGAAACGTGGAATTAACGTGCGGGCGGGTGACGTAACAGGCCCGTAACCCGCGCGGGTGCCCGGTGGTAAATCGCGCAGGACAGGATCGGAGCGATCCGGTCGAGCGCTCCATATCGACCTCAGCTCACCGGTGTCCTGCTACCCGAACCACTAAGGAAACACATGAGCGACGGACAACTCGCCTGGACGATGATCGCCACGGCGCTGGTGCTTTTCATGACGCCCGGTGTGGCGTTCTTCTACGGCGGTCTGGTCAAGGCCAAGAGCGTCGTGAGCATGATGATGATGAGCTTCGGCGCGCTGGGTCTCATCGCCGTGCTCTGGGTGCTGTACGGCTTCAACATGACCGCGGTCGACAGCCCGTGGGCGTTCGCCGGCAACCCCTTCTCCGACTTCGGCCTCGCGTCGCTGGCCACGACCGACACGACGGGCGAGGGCCTCGTGCTCTCGGCGTTCGGCGCGACGTTCGCCATCATCACCGTCGCCCTGATCTCGGGCGCGATCGCCGACCGCGCAAAGTTCTGGTCGTGGATGCTCTTCGCCGGCCTGTGGGCCACGATCGTGTACTTCCCCGTCGCGGCCTGGGTGTGGGGCGGCGGCTGGATCTACAGCCTCGGCGAGATGATGTTCCCCGAGTCGGGCGTCGCCGTCATCGACTGGGCGGGCGGCACCGCGGTGCACATCAACGCGGGTGCCGCGGCCCTGGCGCTGGCGCTCGTGCTCGGCAAGCGCGTCGGCTTCCAGAAGGGCATCAACAAGCCGCACAGCGTGCCGCTGGTGATGCTCGGCGCCTCGGTGCTGTGGTTCGGCTGGTTCGGCTTCAACGCCGGCCTCACGGCCGCGCCCCTCGGTGAGGACGGCAACGTCGGCACGGGCCTGATCATCGTCAACACGCTCGTGGCCCCGGCCGCGGCGGTCATCGGCTGGATCGCAGTCGAGAAGTTCAAGGACGGCAAGTCCACCTCCGTGGGCGCCGCCTCGGGCGCCGTCGCCGGTCTCGTCGCCATCACCCCGGCGTGCGCCAACCTGACGCCGCTCGCGGCGATCATCCTCGGCCTCATCGCCGGCGCCGTCTGCGCCCTCGCGATCGAGCTCAAGTGGAAGCTGGGCTACGACGACTCGCTCGACGTGGTCGGCGTGCACCTGGTCGGCGGCCTCATCGGAACGCTGTACCTCGGCTTCGCGGCGATCGACACCGGCCTGTTCACGGGCGGCGGCTTCGAGCAGCTCGTGGTGCAGTTCATCGGCGCCGTCGGCACGCTCGTCTACTCGTTCGTCATCGCCTGGATCCTGGGCTTCGCGATCGAGAAGACGATCGGCTTCCGCATCAAGAACGAGGACGAGCTCGCCGGTGTCGACACGGTCGTGCACGGCGAGGAGGGCTACGCGTACGAGGTCAAGTGACCTCCTCCGCCAGCGATTCCCGAGCGAGGGCGTCCCGGTTCCGGCCGGGGCGCCCTGGCTCGTGCGTGCGCCGCGGCGGCGCGCACGCGACAGCCGCCGCGGTGCGGGGGCGACAGTAGGCTCTCGGCATGGCCCGCAACGGAATCCTCGGCGCCCTGGCCGGCGCCGCGCTCGACCTGCTCGCCTCCGCGCTGCGCAAGGACGGCGGGGGCGGTGCGCGGCGCGCTCCCACCCGGCGACGCCGCACCTCCGAGGAGCTGCCGTCGCTGTCGACGACCGACACCGTCGAGGTCAACCCGCACGGGGTGCCCGACCTGCGCCTGAGCTACGCGCCGGACCGCGACGGCGCGCCCGACGCCGGCGAGGTCGTGTGGACATGGGTGCCGTACGAGGAGGGCGACGGCCGCGGCAAGGACCGCCCCGTGCTCGTGATCGGCGCTCACACGGCCGATCGCGTCTACGCCATCAAGCTCACGAGCCGCTCGCACGACGGCGATCGGGAGTTCCTGCCGCTCGGATCCGGGCCGTGGGATGCGAAGGGGCGGCCGTCGTGGGCCGACCTCGACCAGCTCTACAGCGTGCACGTCGGCGGCATGCGCCGCGAGGCGGCCGCGCTCGATCTCGAGCACTTCACGCTCGTCGCGCGGCGGCTGCAGCAGCGCTACGGCTGGTCGGCGGGGGAGTGAGCGCGTCGCCGTGACGCGCGCGGGATCCGCCGGTGTGGGGAGTCGCGTCGCGGATCGGGTAGTATCGATGTCGGCCCGCTCGCGGGCCCCCTCCGCATCGCGGATCGGGCGATTGGCGCAGTTGGTTAGCGCGCTTCCTTCACACGGAAGAGGTCGTGGGTTCGAGTCCCGCATCGCCCACCGAAACCTTGGAAACCCCCTGGCCACCCGGCCGGGGGGTTTCTCGTTGCGGCGGCGCAGGTGAACGGAGCGTGACGCGCCCGAGATGCGGGCTCGGTTTGGAGCCGCGACGGGAATCGCCTATAGTCATATGAGTCGCCGGGGAGATCCGGAGACAACGCGGATGTAGCGCAGTTGGTAGCGCATCACCTTGCCAAGGTGAGGGTCGCGAGTTCGAGTCTCGTCATCCGCTCGAGTGCAGGGCCTCCTTCGGGAGGAGCCCGGCATGCGGGTAAATTCGAATCCCCCGCGGTGGCGTGGCCGAGAGGCTAGGCACCGGCCTGCAAAGCCGTTTACACGGGTTCGAATCCCGTCGCCACCTCGTTAAAATTGAACAGCTCTCTTGAGCGCGATTAGCGCAGCGGTAGCGCGCTTCCCTGACACGGAAGAGGTCACTGGTTCGATCCCAGTATCGCGCACCGAACGAAACCCCCGGCCCGCCTGGGGTTTTCTGCGTTGCGGGGCTGAGGATGCGGGGAGGGGACGATCCCTCCCCGCATCGCTCAGACGGCCAGGTGCTCGTCGCCGCCGCGCCGGCGCGAGGCGTGCGAGCGGCCCAGCAGCACGCCGAGCGCGATCATGGTGACCGCGAGCACGAGGTGCAGCCAGTTGTCGGCCGTGTTGAGGGGCACGAAGTTTGCGCCGTGGTCGTGCGGCACGAACAGGCCGTACAGCCAGATCACGGCGTACACGGCGCCGCCCCAGATGAGGTACTGCTTGGAGGCGCCGAAGGCGCGCGCCACGGCGACGCCGGCGACGCCGTAGAGCAGGTGGACGATGTTGTGCAGGATCGAGACCTGGAAGATCCCGAGCAGCATCGCCTCCGACTCGTGCCCGGCGAACTGCATCGTCTCCATGCCGGTCGTCAGACCGGGGATGAACCCGCCGATCCCGACGATCAGGAAGACGACCCCGTAGACGAGGGCGACCTTCTGCACGGGCGTCTCCGCGAAGCGCCCGGTTCCTGCGTTCCGTGCCGTGGTCATGATGTGTCCTCTCTCGCTCGCGGCCGATCCGCGGTAGCTCAGGCAAGCACCGCCGGGCGGGCACCGGCGAGGGCCTTGACGCGGATGGTCGCTTCGGGCAGGGCCTCAGTCGGCGCGCGCATCGCCGTCGCTCCAGCGCAGCGCGGCCAGCGGGGGCGGCGTCTCGAGCTGCGGCCGCGGGGCGTCGTCGGGCAGGCCGTTCTCCTCCACGACGAGCACCCGCGCGCCCGAGAGCAGCGCCGCGCGGGCGAGCGCCTCGGCGAGGGGGACGGGCGCGATCCGCTCGGCGCCGACCGCCTCCCCGTCGGCCACCCACGGCGGGCCGTCGAGCGCGTCGAGGGTCTCGGTCGCGTCGAGCATCCGCGCGTCCAGGAGCAGCGTGTCGACCCGCGCCTGCTGCAGGGCGGCGATCACCTCGGCGGTGCCGCGGGCGCCCGACGCGCCGCCGCCGGCCGATGCCCGGTCGACGACCGCATCCAGATCCGCGCGCATCGCGCGGTCGATGGCCTCGGCGATGGCGGTGTCGCGCGCCGCGCCGTCGGCGCCCGCCGCCCGCGTGTGGGCGTCGACCTCGACCACGCGACCGGCCAGCGCGGGGCCGAGCTGGTCGCGCAGCAGCTGCCGCGCGCGCACGTCGCCCGCGATCACGACGAACCGTGGCGCGTGCTCGCGCGCGAGGCGCTCGACGGCCTCGGCCACCTCGCCCTGGGTCTGCGCCCAGATCTCCTCGGAGTGCTGCTGGTACCGCAGGTGCGACCAGCCGCCGGCCTGCACCTTGGGCAGGCTGTCGGTGCGGCCCTCGACGTCCTCCGACGCCTCGATGCGCGCCCGGCCCGCGCGCTCCACCCGCACCTGCGCGCCCTCGCGGCCCGTCTCGACGACGAGGTAGCGCAGGTCGGCGGCGCGATGGCGCAGCAGCGGCAGCACGCACGGCAAGGGGCCGTGCCCGATGAGCTCCGGCCCGAGGCGGGGCCCCAGGAATCGCTCGTCCGCCTCGATCTGTCCGTCCCGCGCCAGCAGGTAGCGCACCGAGGGGCTGGGCAGCCCGCCGTCCTCGTCGAGCGCCTCCTGGATCGCCTCGACATCGCGCGGGGGTGCGGCGCACTCGGCGAGCCGATCCGTCACGGTGCGCCGGCGGGATCGTTCGGTGGGCTGCGGCTCGTCGCCGTGCCCCTCGACGTAGGCGTACGTCCACGGCCCCTCCTGGGCCAGCAGCGCGGCGAGGTCCACGCCGTCAGTCATCGGCCGCCTCCTCGTCGCCGCGCTCGCCGGCGTCGTCGCCGCGGAAGGCCCGCTCCACCTCCGGGTCGTCGGTGTCGTCGGGCAGCGGCTCGCTCTCGCGGAACGGCTCGGCGTGCGGGCTGCCGTGGCCCTGCACCATGCCGCGCGTCTCCTGCTCGAGCTGCTCGTCGACCCGGGGACCGTGCGTCGTGTTGCCACGCTGGGCGTCGCTCATGTCGTCTCCCTTCGTCGGTGTCCCTCGACGCTAGGTCGGGGGCGGCAGCGGGAGCGATCGGGTTGACGGCCCGAGGGGCGGTCGCTAGGCGTGTCGGCGCGGACGGGGAGGCGGTGGCGGTCGGGTCAGATGCCCTGCATCGTGAACGCCCGCGCGAGCGCGGTGCGCGCCGGCGGCCGGGCCAGCACGCGGACGGCCGCGTCCCGGGCGAGCCGGCGCGTGCCGCTGACCGGGGCGCCCATGGCCATGTTGAAGGCCGCGCGCCGCATGGCGACGCCGGCCGCGCGTCGCCGCCGCGCCTCGTAGCCGAGGAACGGCGCCGGCGGCGCGCCCCGCTCGAGGGCGTCGAGGAGGGTCGCGGCGAGGTCGACGGCACCCACCCAGCCGAGGTTCATGCCCTGCCCGCCGATCGGGCTCACCTCGTGGGCCGCGTCGCCGACGAGCGCCACGCGACCGAGAGCGATCCGCTCGCTCACCCGCTGGCGCGCCGCGAACGGGCTGGGCGCGCTGAGGCGGCGCTCCGCCACGCGCACGCCGACGCGCCGACTCAGGAGCGCGGCGAACGCCTCGGCGTCGTCGGGGGCGGCGGCGCGCGGCACCCGGATCACCCAGCGGCGCAGCCCGCCGGGCAGGGGGAACGACTCGACCACGCCGTCGGGCTCCAGGTGGATGACGGCCTCGTCCTCGGCCGCGCCGCGCCACCCGTAGGCGTCGGCCATCACGTAGTCGGCCGCGCCGCCGCGGGGCCGGGTGGCGATCGCCAGCATGTCGCGCACCGGGCTGCGCACGCCGTCGGCGGCGACGACGTAGCGGGCCGCGAGCGGATCGGATCCGGTGAGGTCGAGTCGGACGTCGCCGGCGGACTGCCGCAGGCCCGTCACGGCCCGGCCGCGCCGCAGCGCCCCGGGAGCCAACGCGGCCAGCCGCTCCTCGAGCAGCGACTCGGTGCGGTCCTGCGGCAGCGAGAGCACGGGCCGTCCCTCGAACCGCAGCCGGCCGAGTTCGCGCTCACCGCACAGCGCCAGCCCGCGGCGGATCGGTGCGGCCTCCGCGCGCACGGCACGCCCCACACCGGCGCCGTCGAGGGCGGCCAGCCCCGGCGGATGCACACCGATCGCGCGCGGCAGCCCCGCCGGGCGCTCTCGGCGCTCGCAGACGGCGACGTCCACGCCGTCGCGCGCGAGCAGGCACGCGAGCAGCAGGCCGACGGGCCCGGCTCCGACGACGGCGACGTCGGCGGAGCGGCTCACGTCGCGCCCCACACGAGCTCCCACCGCGAGGGGAACCCGCGCCGCACGCGCCATCCCCGGGGCGCCAGCGCGGCGGCCTCGTCGGCCGTGCGGCTGCGGCGGATCGAGGTGAGCCCGTCCGGGCGGATGTAGGTGCCGCGCAGCGGGCCCGCCTGCAGCGGCCAGGTGGCGGCGGCGAAGGCGGCGTACGCGAACCGCGAGCGCTCGATGTCGGCGTGCACCGCGAAGCCTCCGGGAGCCACGAGAGCCACGGTGTCGTCGAGGAGCCCCTCGACCTCGTGGTCGCTGAGGTGGTGCAGCACGTGGTTCGACACGACGACGTCGAACCGCTCGCCCGCCACGCGCAGATCGCGCGTGGACGCGGCGCGCAGCTCGAGGCCCGGCGCGGCGGCGCGACGACGGGCGTAGTCGATGGCGCGCGGATCGGGATCGATCGCGACGACGCGCACCTCGCGGTCGTCGCGCCGCGCCCAGCGCAGCAGGCGGCGCGGCAGGTCGGCCCCTCCCGTGCCCACGTCCAGCACCCGGCAGGGGCGATCCCGAGGCAGCCGCGGCCGGATCCACCGCCGGTAGATGGCGGGCTGGCCGGAGACGACCGCGTTGACGAGCGGAAAGCGCCGGTAGGTGCGCTCGAGGGCGCGGAGGTCGCAGGCAGGATCGTCCATGAGCTCGCGGGCCTCCGCGTCGCGCTCGGCGAGGAAGGCCGGCATCTCAGCCCCGCACGGTGAGCAGCGCGGACTCGACCGTGAGGCCGGGGCCGAACGCCATGGCGGCCACGCGGTCGCCGTCGGCGGCGGGGGAGTCGAGCACGCGGCGCAGCACGAACATGACCGTGGCGCTCGACATGTTGCCGTACTCGCGCAGCACCGCGCGCGGCGGCGCGAGCTGATCCTCGCGCAGCCCCAGGGCCGATTCCACGCGATCGAGGATGCTCCGCCCGCCCGGGTGCACGGCCCAGTGCGCGATGGCGTCCGCGGCGGTGCCGGCCTCGAGCGCCGACGCGAGCTCGCGCTCGTGGGCGAAGAGGGGCTCGACGGCGCCGATGACGTGCTCGCCGATGATCGAGGGCACGGCGTTCGACAGGCCGATCTCGAAGCCGTGGTCGCCGATCCGCCAGGCCATGTCGCCCTCGCCCTCCGGCGTGATCCGCGTGGCGAAGCGATCCAGCCGCAGCACGCGGGTGCCGGGCACGGGCGGGCAGCTCGTGACGACGCCGGCGGCGGCACCGTCGGCGAAGAGGGAGGTGGCGACGATCGTGTCCGGATCGTCGGACGCGCGAAGGTGCAGCGTGCACAGCTCGACGCTGATGACGAGCACGACGGCCCGCGGATCGGCCTTGCACAGCTGCGCCGCGAGCCGCAGGGCCGGCATGGCGGCGTAGCAGCCCATGAAGCCCAGGTGGTAGCGCTGCACACCCGGGCGCATGCCGAGCTCGCGGGCCACCTGGAAGTCGGGGCCGGGCGCGTAGAAGCCCGTGCACGAGACGGTGATGACGTGGGTGACGCGATCGGCCTCGAGCCCGGCCGACTCCAGCGCCGCCCGGCCGGCGTCGACGTAGAGGCGGCTCGCGTGCGCCGCGTAGACGTCGTTGCGGGCGCGGGTGCCCGGCAGCAGCAGCTCGCCGGAGGCCTGGTCGAAGAACACCGGCGCCTCGCCGTCCTCTCGGGGGCGCCTGCTCAGCTCCTCGAGCACCGTGTGCCGCGTCTCGATCCCCGATTCCCGGAAGGCGGTGGACACGATCCGGCTGCCGAGTCGGCTCAGTCCGGGTTGGGCGGCGAAGACGTCGCGCACCTCGTCCTGGACGAGCACGGTCGGGGGCACGACGGTGGACAGTCCCTGGAGCGTCACGGTCATGGCCGCGAGCGTAGTGAGGGGCCGGCGGGGTCGGCAGGGGCTTGCATCCCGGCGGCCGACCTGGTTGGCGGGCGTCGCGCCCACGTGCCGCCCGCGATCCACTGACGCGCCCGCGGCGGGGCGCCGATCTCGTTACCCTGAAGGGACGGGCCGCCACACCGGCCGGCGCGAGGCGAGCGGAGGACGAGATGAGCGACGAGACGCGCGACGACGAGCTGCCCGACGACGTGATCGAGTTCGCGAACCGCCTCTTCGACCTCGCGCGCGAGGGCGACGAGCGCCTGCTCGGCTACGTCGACGAGGGCGTGAGCGCCGACCTCACCAACGCGGCCGGCGACACGCTCCTCATGCTCGCGGCGTACAACGGGCACCTCGCCCTCGTCGAGGGGCTCATCGCCCGCGGCGCCGACGTGAACCGCCTGAACGACCGCGGCCAGTCGCCCGTGGCGGGCGCGGTGTTCAAGGGCCACGACGAGGTCACCGCCGCGCTCGCCGCGGCCGGCGCCGACCTCGACGCCGGCACGCCGAGCGCCCGCGCCACGGCCGACATGTTCGGCCGCCAGCTGCCCGGCTGATCCGTTCAGTCGCGGGTCTGCCCGGCTGATCCGTTCAGTCGCGGGCGTGCGGATCGGTGGCGTTGACCGCCTCCACCACCTGGTCGTACTCCTCGCGCACCTCGGCGAACCGCAGGAACTTCACACGCTCGACGAGGATCTCGTGCGCCTCGGGCTCGGTCTCGAGCAGCGAGAGCACCTCGTCGGCGAACTCGTCGAGCGGCATCGCGAGCGGGTTCTCGGCCTGGCCGGGCATGAGATCGGTCTGCACCGAGGGCGGCACGATCTCGGTGACCGCCACGCCCGTGCCCTCCAGCTGGAGGCGGATCGACTCGCTCAGCATGTGCACGAACGCCTTGCTCGCGTTGTAGGTGGGCGTGGGCCGCAGCGGCACCGAGGCCAGGCCGCTCGAGACGGTGACGATCGTGGCGGCGGGGCGGGAGCGCAGGTGCTCGACGAACGCGGCGATGAGCCGGATCGGGCCGAGCACGTTCGTCGTCACGATGCGCTCGGCGGTGTCGAGGAACGCCGGCGTGCGCCAGTCCTCGGGGACCATGATGCCCGCCATGAGGACGACGGCGTTCACCTCGGGCCAGCGCGCGATGACCTCGGCCGAGGCGGCGCGGACGCGCTCGGGGTCGGTGGTGTCGATCCGCACGGTGCCGAAGCCGTGCTCGGCGGCGAGGCGGCCGAGCAGCTCCTGCCGCCGGCCGCCGATGATCACGGTGCTGCCGCGGTCCTGCAGGCGGCGCGCGAGGGCGAGCCCGATGCCGCTGGTGGCGCCGGGGATGAAGACGGTGTCTCGTGTGATGTCCATGCGCTCCAGCGTGCGCGCGCCGCGCGAGCGGCGGGAGAGACCCGCCCAGCACCCAGATGCTGCAGGCGCTCGCCCGCACGCTGCGGCTCACGGCCGACGAGCGCGACTACGTCTTCCGCTTGGCCGGGCACGCGGCGCCGGATCGGTCCGGCGACGCCGGGCACGTCGCGCCCGGCCTGATGCGCGTGCTCGACCGCCTCGACGACACGCCCGCGCTCATCCTGACGAGCCTGGGCGAGACGCTCGTCGCCAACCGGCCGGCGGTCGCGCTGTTCGGTGATCACACCGCCCGCACGGGCTGGGACCGCAGCGACATCCATCGCTGGTTCGCCGATCCGGCCTCGCGCACCCTGTATCCCGAGGACGATCGCGAGCGGCAGTCGCGCGCGCTCGTGGCCAACCTGCGCGCGGCGTACGGGCTCGGGGGCGCGCGCTCGCGGGCGGGCGAGCTCGTGCGCGTGCTGCGCGCTGCGAGCGCGGAGTTCGCCGGCCTATGGGAGCGGCACGAGGTGGCGCGCCGCTTCGAGGACCACAAGACGCTCGTGCATCCCGAGCTGGGGCCGATCGACGTGGATTGCCAGGCGCTGTTCACCGAGGACCAGTCGCAGACGCTCCTCGTGCTCACGGCGCCGCCGCGCACCGAGGCGTGGGAGAAGCTGCGCCTGCTCGCCGTGCTGGGCCAGCAGCGCTTCGCGGGCGCGCCGGGCGCGACCCCCGCCGCGCCGTAGGATTGACGGGTGAGCACCGGATTCGATCTGTTCCCCGACAAGAACGTCGTCGCCATGCGCGTCGACGGCACCCTGAAGGACCTCGCGACGGAGGTCACGGACACGCAGACGGTCGAGCCGGTGACGATCGACAGCCAGGACGGCCTGAACATCCTGCGCCACTCGACGGCGCACGTGCTCGCGCAGGCGGTGCAGACGATCAACCCCGCCGCGAAGCTGGGCATCGGGCCGTTCATCCAGGACGGCTTCTACTACGACTTCGGCGTGGACGAGCCCTTCACGCCCGAGGACCTCAAGGCGATCAAGCGCGAGATGCAGCGCATCGTCAAGGAGGGCCAGCGCTTCGTGCGCCGCGCCGTGACCGACGACGAGGCACGCGCCGAGCTCGCCGACGAGCCGTTCAAGCTCGAGCTCATCGGGCTGAAGGGCGGCACGAAGGAGGCCGCGGAGGGCGCCTCGGTCGAGGTGGGCGCCGGCGAGCTGACGATCTACGACAACGTCGACGCCAAGACGGGCGAGACGAAGTGGAAGGACCTCTGCCGCGGCCCGCACGTGCCCTCGACCCGCATGGTCGGCAACGGCTGGGACATCCTGCGCATCGCCGGCGCCTACTGGCGCGGCAGCGAGAAGAACCCGCAGCTGCAGCGCATCTACGGCACCGCGTGGCCCAGCAAGGACGAGCTCGTCGCCTACAAGGACCGCCTGGCCGAGGCCGCGCGCCGCGACCACCGCAAGCTCGGGCGCGAGATGGACCTGTTCTCGTTCCCGGACGAGATCGGCTCCGGCCTGTCGGTGTGGCACCCCAAGGGCGGCATCGTGCGCGGCGAGATGGAGCAGCACGCCCGCCGCCGTCACATCGAGAACGGCTACAGCTACGTCTACACGCCCCACATCACGAAGAAGGATCTCTTCGTCACCTCGAACCACCTCGTCACCTACGGCGAGGGCATGTGGCCCCCGATCCGCATGGACGAGGAGCGCGACGACGAGGGCAACGTCACCAAGCAGGGCGTCGACTACTACCTGAAGCCGATGAACTGCCCGATGCACATCCTCATCTACCGCGAGAAGGCGCGCTCGTACCGCGAGCTGCCGCTGCGCCTGGCCGAGAACGGCACGGTCTACCGCAACGAGCTCTCCGGCGCGCTGCACGGCCTCACGCGCGTGCGCGGCTTCACGCAGGACGATGCGCACATCTTCGTCACCCGCGAGCAGATCGCCGAGGAGGTCGCCCACGTGCTGGCCTTCGAGATCGACCTGCTGAAGGACTTCGGCCTCACCGACTTCCGGCTCGAGCTGTCGATGCGCGACGACGAGAAGGAGAAGTGGATCGGCGACGAGGAGATCTGGGCCACCGCCACCGACGCGCTCCGCGACGTCGCGCGGTCCACGGGCCTCGACCTCGTCGAGGAACCGGGCGAGGCCGCGTTCTACGGCCCGAAGATCGACCTCAAGGTGACCGACGCGATCGGCCGCTCGTGGCAGCTGTCGACCGTGCAGCTGGACTTCAACCTGCCCGAGCGCTTCGAACTCGAGTACACGGCGGCCGACGGATCCAAGCAGCGCCCGATCATGATCCACCGCGCGCTGTTCGGATCGATCGAGCGGTTCTTCGCGATCCTGCTCGAGCACTACGCGGGCGACTTCCCGGTGTGGCTCGCGCCCGTGCAGGTGATGGGCGTGCCCGTCGCGGACGAGTACGGCGACTACCTGCAGGACGTCGTGAACCGGCTCAGGGCGGCCGGCGTGCGCGCCGAGGTCGACCACTCGGACGACCGCATGCAGAAGAAGATCCGCACGCACACGACGAGCAAGGTGCCGCTCATCCTCATCGCGGGGGAGCAGGACCGCTCGGCCGGCACGGTGTCGTTCCGCTTCCGCGACGGCTCGCAGCGCAACGGCGTGCCGGTGGATGAGGCCGTCGCGCTCGTGACGGGGCTCATCGCGGCGAAGAAGCTCGTGCTCACCGATGCCGACGCGGCACTCGAGGGGGCGGCGTGACGGGGGAGGACACCCCCGACCCGATCCGGGAGGAGTTCCTCCAGGTCGAGCCCGAGAGCGACTTCGGCCGCGTGCCCGACGCGTTCCAGCGGCTGTGGACGCCGCACCGCATGGCGTACATCAATGCCGGCGCCGACGTGAACCGCGGCAGCGGGTGCCCGTTCTGCGCGGCGCCGTCGCGCTCCGACGAGGACGGGCTCATCGTGCACCGCGGCGAGCACGCGTTCGTGCTGCTGAACCTCTTCCCGTACAACTCCGGTCACCTGCTCGTCTGCCCGTACCGGCACGTGGGTCAGTACGACGAGGCCACGATCGAGGAGACGGCGGAGATCGCGTACCTCACGCAGGTGGCGATGGGCGTGCTGCGCACGACGTCGCGCTGCGACGGCTTCAACATCGGCATGAACCAGGGCCAGGTGGCCGGCGCGGGCGTGGAGGAGCACCTGCACCAGCACATCGTGCCGCGCTGGGCCAGCGACGCGAACTTCTTCCCGATCATCGCGAAGACGAAGGCGCTGCCGCAGCTGCTGGGAGACGTCCGCACCGCGATCGCCGACGCCTGGCCCGCCTGATCCCTCAGCCGCGGGAGGCGGCGGCGATGTCGGCCGCGAGTCGCTCCTGGGCGGCGTCGTCGAGGTGGTGCGCGGTCACCCGCAGGTGGCGGGACGGGGCGGCGGCGCCGAGCGCGAACTCGTCGCCGGACCGGACGAGCCAGCCGCGCGCCCGCAGGCGCTCGGCGGCGTCGCGCGCGGGCGCGCCGACCGGCACCCACAGGCTCAGCCCGTCGCCGGGCGTGACCGCCATGCCGTGCGCGCGCAGGCGGGCGGCGAGGGCGGCGTTGCGCGCCGCGTAGTGCGCGCCGGCGCCCTCGATCGCCTCGCGGGTGGCGCGTTCGGACAGCAGGACGTGCGCGAGACGCTGGAGCAGGTGGCTCACCCAGGTCGTGCCGGGGCTGAGGCGCAGGGCGAGGCGGTCGGCGGTGTGCGGATCGGACGCCACGATCGCGAGCGACATGTCGGGGCCGAGGAACTTCGACACCGAGCGCACGAGCGCCCACCGGCGGTGGTCGGGACCGATCATCGAGCGGTACGGGTGCCGCGAGAGCAGCGAGTAGTGGTCGTCCTCGATGACGACCACGTACGGGTGCTCCGTCAGCACCTCGCGCAGCGCCGCGGCGCGCGCCTCGGACAGGCTCGCACCGGTCGGGTTCTGCGCCCGCGGCGTGCACACGACGGCCCGGGCGCCGTCGGCCAGCGCGGCGCGGAGCCCGTCGACGGTCATGCCCTCGTCGTCGACCGGAACCGGGATGGGCCGGTAGCCGGCGAGCCGCGCCGTGCGGATGGTCGCGAGATAGCAGGGGTCCTCGAGCGCGACGGCGTCGTCGCGCGTGAGCGCCTGCGCGAGCAGCCGCTCGACGGCATCGAACGCGCCGTTTGTGATCGTCAGCCGCATCGGATCCGGCACGTCGGGCGCGAGCCACTCCCGCGCCCACGCCTCGAGGCCCGGATCGATCACGCCATCGCCGTAGAGCACCGGGCGCGGCGCGAGGCGGGCGAGCGCGGGCTCGAGGCTCGGCAGCAGCGCGGGGTCGGGGTTCGCGGCGCCGACGTCGCGCAGCTCCGGGGCGCCCGGGCCCGGAACCGCCGAGGCGAACCCCTCCTGGGCGACGGGCGGGGCGCCCGCGATGCGGGTGCCGCCGCGGCCCTGCGAGACGACGAGCCCGGCCTGGGCGAGCTGGCGGTAGGCGGCGACGGCGGTGTTGCGGTTCACGCCGAGCTGCGCGGCCAGCGTGCGGACGGGCGGCAGGGCGTCGCCGGCGCGCAGCTCGCCGCGCTCCACGAGTCCGCGCACCGCATCGGCGATCTCGCCGGCCGTGCCACCCGTGATGCGCGGCGCGGTGGCCGCCGCGCCCGAGATGTCGCCGTGTGTCATCGTCGCCCAGCCTATGCGCCGCACGGTGCTACGTTATGGCCTAGGCCAAATCGGCCGGAGCGTGAGGAGAAGCAGGATGTCGGAGACCACCGGAACCGCGCGGGTCAAGCGCGGACTCGCCGAGATGCTCAAGGGCGGGGTCATCATGGACGTCGTCACCGCCGACCAGGCGAGGATCGCCGAGGACGCCGGCGCCGTCGCCGTGATGGCGCTCGAGCGCGTGCCCGCCGACATCCGGGCGCAGGGCGGGGTGGCCCGCATGAGCGATCCGGACCTCATCGACGGGATCATCGAGGCCGTCTCGATCCCCGTCATGGCGAAGGCGCGCATCGGGCACTTCGTCGAGGCGCAGGTGCTGCAGCAGCTCGGCGTCGACTACATCGACGAGTCCGAGGTGCTCTCGCCCGCCGACTACGCGAACCACATCGACAAGTGGGGCTTCACCGTGCCGTTCGTCTGCGGCGCGACGAACCTCGGCGAGGCGCTGCGGCGCATCACGGAGGGTGCGGCGATGATCCGCTCGAAGGGCGAGGCCGGCACGGGCGACGTCTCCGAGGCCACCCGCCACATCCGGCAGATCACCGGCGAGATCCGCGCGCTGGCGGCCAAGAGCGACGACGAGCTGTACGTCGCCGCGAAGGAGCTGCAGGCGCCCTACGAGCTGGTGGCCGAGGTCGCGCGCACCGGATCGCTTCCGGTCGTGCTGTTCACCGCCGGTGGCGTCGCCACCCCCGCGGACGCGGCGATGATGATGCAGCTCGGCGCGGACGGCGTGTTCGTCGGGTCCGGGATCTTCAAGTCGGGCGACCCGGCCGCCCGGGCGGCGGCGATCGTGAAGGCGACGACGTTCCACGACGACCCGTCGGTGATCGCCGAGGTCTCGCGCGGGCTGGGCGAGGCGATGGTCGGCATCAACGTGGCCGACGTGCCGGCGCCCCACCGGCTCGCCGAGCGCGGATGGTGAGCGCACCCGTCGTCGGCGTGCTCGCGCTGCAGGGGGATGTGCGCGAGCACGAGCGCGTGCTCGAGGGGCTCGGCGCGCGCGTGGTGCGCGTGCGCCGAGAGCCGGAGCTGCGCGAGGTCGGCGGGCTCGTGATCCCGGGCGGCGAGTCGAGCGTCATCGACAAGCTCGCGCGCTCGTTCGGCGTGCGAGACGCGATCGTCGAGCGGATCCGTGCCGGGATGCCCGTGTACGGCACGTGCGCGGGTCTCATCCTGCTGGCGGATCGGATCGCGGACGGCATCGAGGGACAGCAGACCTTCGGCGGCCTCGACGCGACGGTGCGGCGCAACGCGTTCGGGCGGCAGACGGAGTCTTTCGAGGCCGCGCTGGAGGTGCCCGCGCTGGGGGAGGCGCCCGTGCACGCGGCCTTCATCCGCGCGCCCGTGGTCGAGGGGATCGGCGCGGGCGTCGACGCGCTGGCGAGGACGCCGGACGGGCGGATCGTCGCGGTGGAGCAGGGGCCGTTGCTCGGCACGGCCTTCCACCCCGAGGTGACGGGTGACACGCGCTTCCACGCGCGGTTCCTCGAGCGCGTGCGGGTTTAGCGCCGTGGCTCGACGCGGATGCGGGCGGTTGCGGTGGTCGCTTCAGCTCCGGCGCTGCGCGCCTCCGTACAGCAACCGTGGGGTAGGCGTCGGTTGACGCCGATCGGTTGCTGAACGGAGCGGCCGGAGGCCGCGGAGATGAAGCGACAAGTCGAACCCGGGCGCCGAGGGCGGCGCGATCAGCGGACCCGACGGACCTCGAACTCCAGGCGCGGGCTCGCGTAGTGCTCCTGCGCCTCGACGAGGTGGAGCTCCTTCGAGCCGGCGGCGTGCGTCTGCTCCAGCAGGCCGAACACGCTCGAGGCCGTGCGGGCGAGGGCGTCGGCCGCGTCGCGCGTGCGCACGTAGTGCGAGGTGAACAGCGCGGCCGTGACGTCGCCCGATCCGTTCGCCTTCATCGGCAGGTACGGCGTCTGCACGATCCACGCTCCGGCGTCGTCGATCGCCATCATCTCGATCGTGCCGTCCTCGCGATCCGGGCGCTCGACGCTCGTGACCAGCACGGTCCGCGGCCCCATCGCGCGGGCGAGGTCGGCCGAGGCGAGCGTCGACTCGATCGTGTCGGGCTCGGTGCCGGTGAGGAAGCCGAGCTCGAACTGGTTGGGCGTGATGATGTCGGCCACGGGCACGACCTTGTCGCGCAGCAGGTCGGGGATCGCCGGGGCGACGAAGCAGCCCGACCGCGCGTTGCCCATGACCGGGTCGCACGCGTACAGCGCCGCCGGGTTGGCGGCCTTCACGCGCGCGACGGCGTCGATGATGACGTCGGCGATGCCCTCGGAGCCCTGGTAGCCGCTCAGCACGGCGTCGAGTTCGCCGAACGCGCCGCGCTCCTCGACGCCCGTGATGACGTCGGCGACGTCCTTCGGGTCCATCACGGGCCCACGCCACGCGCCGTACCCGGTGTGGTTGGAGAAGTTCACCGTGTAGACGGGAAGCACCTCCACGCCGATGCGCTGCATGGGGAAAACGGCGGCGGAGTTGCCCGCGTGACCGTAGGCCACGGCGGACTGGATGGACAGGATCTTCATCCTTCCGATGATGTCACGATGGAGGGGTGACGGATCGCATCTCGACGCGCACGCGGATGATTCTCGCGGCGGTGGGCGTGCTCGCCCTCGTCGCGGTGGCGCTCGCCCTCGTGCTGTGGCCGCGAGCGGCGGAGACCGAGACAGCGCCGACGCCGAGCGCGACGGCGACGCAGGCCGAGACGCCCACTCCCACGCCGACGCCCACCCCCACACCCACAGGCCCGGCGGCGGACACGGCCGCCTACGACCTGACCGGTCTGTCCGCCGCGCAGGTGTTCACCGTGAACGCCCGGATCCCGCTCGACGATGCGCCCTCCGAGCCCACGCTGCCGCTCGTGGCGCAGGCACGCGATGTTGCGCCCGTCTTCGCCGAACCCGGCGGCGAGCCCGTCGCCGTGCTGCCGCGGGAACAGCAGCACGGTGGCGTCGTCGTTCCGGTCGTGAGGCAGGAGGAGCACTGGGTCGAGGTGCTGCTCTCGGGGCGTCAGGGTGTGCCGCCCGAGGGCTCGGCCGCCCAGACCGCCGGCTGGCTGCGCGCGGCAGACGTGGAGATCTCTTCGAACCCCTACGCCGTGGAGGTGAGCATCTCCGGCCAGACCATCGACATCGTCCACGACGATCAGCACGAGCGGGTCGCCGAGTCCTTCGCATGGGGTGTGGAGGCGACGCCGACGCCCCTGGGTCGCTCGTACATCATGACGACGGCTGTGACCGACCTCGCGTACGCCAGGGGCAACCCGATCGTGTACCTCTCGGTGCAGTCGCCGACGCTTGCCCGCTTCGGCGCGTCGGATGCGGCCGTCACGGCCTTTCACTACCACGACGCCAGGGAGGGCGCGATCTCGAACGGCTGCATCCGTGTGGGCGCCGAGACCATCACACGCCTGGCGCAGCTGCCGCCGGGCACACCGGTGCACATCCGCCCCTGACGAGGGCGCTCACACCGGATCGATGAGCGCGGGGGAGTCGTTGCGCACGTTGCCGACCGCGCGGTCGACGGGGTGGAAGGCGAGCGTGTCGGCGATGCGGGGCGCGTCGTCGAGGACGGCGTCGAGCACGTCGCGCGGGCGGTCGACGGCCGGGTCGAGCCACGCGTCGGCGTGGTCGGCGTCGAGGAACACCGGCATGCGCCCGTGGATCGAGCCGAGCGATCCGATCGCGTCACGGGTGAGGATCGTGAAGCTCAGCACCCAGCGGTCCGGATCGTCGTCGGTCTTGGTCTTGTCGCGCCACCACTCGTACAGGCCCGCGAACAGCAGCGGCGAGCCGTCGGCGGGATGGATGAAGTGGGGCACCTTGCCCGTCTGCTGCTCCTGCCACTCGTAGTAGCCGGTGGCCGGGACGATGGCGCGACGCCGGGCGAGCGCGTTCTGGAACATGCGCTTCTGCTCCAGATCCTCGGCCCTGGCATTGAAGGCGCGCGCGCCGATCGACAGATCCTTCGCCCACGAGGGCACGAGGCCCCAGCGGGCGCGCTCGAGCCGGCGCACGGGCCGCTCGGCCTTGACCGAGTCGAGCACGATGCCCACCTGAGCGGTGGGCGCGATGTTGTACGACGGCTCCGGCAGGTCGTCGGCGACCAGATCGACCCTCAGCTCGCTGACGAGCTCCCCACCGACGTTCGCCACGACGAATCTCCCGCACATGCCGCCAGGCTACGCCGTGCCGCCGACGTTCCGGCGCGCGCGGTGTCTCGCGTGCCCCGGCACATCCGCGCCGCCCGGGCTGCCGCCCCTCAGCGGAAGTCGCGCGAGCGGTGCCCGATGCCGACGCGGAGGGCCTCGAAGCCGTCGGCGACGATGTTGACGACGCCCTCGGGCGAGCGCTCCAGGATGCCGCGGGCGATGAGCGCCGGGCTGTCGCGCACGACGGCGCGGAACCGCGTCCACGCCCCCGTGGAGCAGATGACGTTGATGAGGCCGAACTCGTCCTCGAGGTTGAGGAACGTCACGCCCGAGGCGGTGGCGGGCCGCTGGCGGTGCGTCACGAGCCCGGCGACCTCCACGCGCCGCCCCGTCTCGTGCGTGCGCAGCCCCGCGGAGGTGACGACGCCCCGGGCGTCGAGCGCACCGCGGAAGTGCGTGAGGGGGTGGTCGTCGGTCGACACGCCCGTGGCCCACAGGTCGCTCGCGAGCCGCTCGTAGCTCGTCGGATCGGGGAACAGCGGCGGCTGCACGGCCTGCACCGTGCCCGGCAGGTACTCGGGCCGGTCCTGCGCCGCGGCCCCCGCGATCCACAGGGCCTCGCGCGTGGCGTGCCCGAGCGACGCGAATGCCCCCGCCGTGGCGAGCGCCTCGAGCTGGTTCTCGCTCACCCCCGTGCGGCGCACGAGATCGTGCATCGACGCGAAGGGGCCGTGCGCGTCACGCTCGGCCGCGATGGCCCTGGCGGTGCGCAGGCCCACGCCCGTGACGCCGGCCAGCCCCAGCCGCACGGCGAAGCCGCCGTCGCGGCGGTGCGCGGCCGACTCGTCGGGCGCGGCCGGATCGAACGGCGGCGGCTCCCCGTCGAACGAGCGCAGGCACGCGTCCCGGCCCGTCGGACCGTGCCGATCCGGATCGAGCGGCTCGAGCGTCTCCTGCGCGCCCGAGAGGTTGATGTCGGGCCGGTGCACGACGACGCCGTGGCGGCGGGCATCGGCCGTGAGCGTGGCGGCGGAGTAGAACCCCATGGGCTGCGCGCGCAGCAGGCCGGCGAGGAAGGCGGCCGGGTAGTGCAGCTTGATCCACGAGCTGGCGTAGACGAGCAGGCCGAACGAGAGGGAGTGCGACTCGGCGAAGCCGAAGTTCGCGAACGCCTGGATCTGCGCGTAGATCGCGTCGGCGGCCTCGTCCGACAGGCCGTTGCGCTTCATGCCCGCGTAGAGCTTGTCGCGGATCTTCTCGATCCGCTCCAGGCCGCGCTTCGACCCCATGGCGCGGCGCAGCAGATCGGCGTCCTCGCCCGTGCAGTCGCCGATGACCATCGCCATCTGCATCAGCTGCTCCTGGAAGATCGGCACGCCGTGCGTGCGCTCCAGCACCGGCTTCAGCTTGGGGTGCGGGTAGGTGGTGGGCTCGACGCCCATCTTGCGGCGCACGAAGGGGTGCACCGCGCCGCCCTGGATGGGGCCGGGCCGGATGAGCGCGATCTGGATGACGAGGTCGTAGAAGCGGCGCGGCTGCAGCCGGGGGAGCAGCCCCATCTGGGCGCGCGATTCCACCTGGAACACGCCGATGGAGTCGGCGCGGCACAGCATGTCGTAGACGGCGGGCTCCTCGCGCGGCAGCTCGCGCAGCTGCCACTGCTCGCCCGTGGACTCGCGGATGAGGTCGAAGCAGTGCTGCAGCGCCGAGAGCATGCCCAGGCCCAGCAGGTCGAACTTCACCAGCCCCATCCACGCGGCGTCGTCCTTGTCCCACTGGATGACCGTGCGGTTCTCCATGCGGGCGTGCTCGACGGGCACGACCTCGCCGACGGGTCGGTCGGTCAGCACCATGCCGCCGGAGTGGATGCCCAGGTGCCGCGGCGCCTTCATGAGCTCGGTCGCGTACGCGATCACCTGATCCGGGATGTCGTGATCGGGACCCGACTCCAGCGTGGCGCCCCAGCGCTCCACCTGCCGCGACCAGGCGTCCTGCTGGCCGGGGGAGAAGTCCAGGGCGCGGGCGACGTCGCGCACGGCGTTCTTGGGGCGGTACTGGATGACGTTCGCCACCTGCGCCGCCCGCTCGCGCCCGTACTGCTCGTAGACCCACTGGATGATCTCCTCGCGGCGGTCGGAGTCGAAGTCCACGTCGATGTCGGGCTCCTCGTCGCGGATCGCCGAGAGGAAGCGCTCGAAGGGCAGGTCGTAGGCGATCGCGTCGACCGCCGTGATGTCGAGCAGGTAGCAGACGGCGCTGGCGGCGGCGGATCCGCGCCCCTGGCACAGGATGCCGCGCCGGCGGGCCTCGGCGACGATATCGTGCACGATGAGGAAGTAGCCGGGGAAGTCCTTGCGCTCGATCACGTCGAGCTCGTGCGCGATCCGCCGGCGCCCCGCCTCGTCCAGCTCCGGGTAGTGCGACGGCACGGCCCGCCAGACGAGCTCGCGCAGGTACGACATGGGCGTGTGCCCCTCCGGCACCTCCTGCTTCGGCAGTGCGGGCCGCGCGCGGCGCAGGGGGAAGGCGAGCTCGGCCGCCAGGTCGGCCGTGCGCTCCACGGCACCCGGATAGCGGGCGAACAGGCGCGCCATCTCGTCGCCCGAGCGCAGGTGCGCCGAGTCGTGCGCAGGCAGCCAGCCGTCGAGGTCGTCCATGCCGCGGGTGGCGCGGATCGCGGCGACGGCCCGCGCGAGCCGCGCGCGCTCGGGGGCGGCGTAGTGCACGTTGTTCGTGGCGAGGGTGGGCACGCCGACGCGCGCGGCGAGCTCGGCGAGCGCGTCGTTGCGGCGGTCGTCGAGGGGATCGCCGTGGCGCGTCAGCTCGACGAACACGCCGCCCGGCCCGAACCGGTCGACGAGCTCGCGCAGGGCGGCCTCGGCCGCCGACAGGTCGCCCGATCCGCGCGAGACGGGTCCGGCCAGCGCGCGGCCCACCGCCCCCTTGCGGCAGCCCGTGAGCACCGCCCAGTGATCGCGGCCGCGCTCGGCCAGCTCATCGAGGTCGTAGAGCGGGCGGCCCTTCTCGCCGCCGCGCAGCTGCGCGCGCGTGATCGCCCCGGCGAGCCGGTGGTAGCCCTCCTCGCCGCGCGCGAGCACGAGCAGGTGCGTGCCGGCCGGGTCCGGCACCCCGCCCTGCGGCTTCGGCAGCCCCAGCGACAGCTCCGCGCCGAACACCGTGCCGACCGAGGTGTGCTCGGCCGCCTCCGCGAAGCGCGCGATGCCGTAGAAGCCGTCGTGATCGGTCATCGCCAGGGCCTCCAGCCCCAGCCGCTCGGCCTCCTCGACGAGATCCTCGGGCGAGGAGGCGCCGTCGAGGAACGAGAAGGACGAGTGCGCGTGCAGCTCGGCGTAGCGGGTGCGGCTCGTGCCGCGCTCGAGACGCGGCGGCTCGTACGCGCCCCGCTTGCGGCTCCACGCCGGGCTGTCGCCGCCGTCCGCGTTCGCGGGGCGCGGATCGGGCCGGCGGCCGCTGAGGGTGCGCTCGAGCTCGTGCCACGGGATCGGCGGATTCGTCCAGCCCATCAGGCGTACCTCCCCTCGAGCCACCAGCCGGAGCCCTCGTGCACGACGAGCCACGCGCCTCCCGCCTCGTCCACGAGCTGGAAGCGATGCGCACGACGGGCGCGCGCGGCGTCCCACGTGCGCTCGATCACCGGCCACGGGCCCGCCCACGACACCACGCGGCGGCCGTCGAGCTCGGCGGGCTCGCCCGCCACCATGCCGCGCGCGTCGACGCCGACCGCCGCGCCGCCGGCACCGCGCACGGCGGCCGGGCGGGGGCGGCGGAACACCTCGGCCGGCAGCGGTGCCGGCGGGGATCCGGGCCAGGGGCGGTCGCGGCTCTGCTCGGGGGACGCGCCGTCGCCCCACGGCAGCAGCACCTCGCGCTCGGCGGCGCTGCGGCCGCCGCCGACGGCGGGGCTGAGCACGCCGCGATGGCCGAGCACGGCCTGCAGGCGGGTCATGGCGTGGTGGGCGCGCTCGTCGGGACCCTGGCCGATGAGCGCCGGCTGATGGGCCGCGCCGTCGTCCACCGCCTCGGCCTCGATGCGGACGAGGGCCACGGCGCCGCGCAGCGCCGACTCGCCGCCCTGCTGCAGCTGCCAGCGCACGCGGTCGACCACGCTGGCCGCGTCGAAGCTCACCGGATGCTGCCACACGCGCTCGCTGCGCCCGTCGCGGTCGTCCTCGATCGCGATCCGCACGGCCGTGCAGACGAGCCCGGCCTCGCCGACGGCGTCGCAGAATCCCTCGGCGGTCTGGCGCACGGCGAACGCGATCTGCTCGGCCAGCTCCAGCGGCGGCTCGAGCGCCAGCTCGCGTGCGAGCTCGGGCGGGGGCACCCGTGGCACGACGGCGCGCGAGTCCGCCCCGGCGGCGAGGGCCTGCAACCGCAGCCCGCGCTCCCCGAGCCGCTCGCGCACGCGGCCGGGGGCGAGCGCGGCGAAGTCGCCGAGCGTGCGCAGCCCGAGCCGCGACAGCAGCAGGGCGAGCTGCTCGTCGCCGAGCACGGTCACCGGCAGCGGGGCGAGGAAGGCGGCGGATGCCCCCGGCGGCACGATCCGCAGGGGGAGCGGCGCATCCGCGCCCGCCCCCTCGCGAGCGCCCCCTTCACGAGCGCCCGCCGCGGGCAGGGAGCGCGCGGCCTGTTCCGCCGTGAAGACGCCGTCGGCGATCCCCGCGCGCACCTCGTCGAAGCCGCGCGCGGCGAGCGCGGCCGCGAGGGCGTGCGCGGCCTCGGCCTCGCCGCCGTAGAACCGGGCGGGGCCGCGGGCGCGCAGCGCGACGAGGCCGGGCGCGAGGGGCTGGCCGCCGGGCGCGAGCTCCTCGAGCGCGCGCAGCACGGCGTGGAAGGCGCGCTCGTCGCGATCCGGATCGTCCGGCACGATGCGCAGGCGCGGGCAGGCGCCCTGCGCGTCGCGCCGCCGCTGGCCCACGCCCACGCCCTGGGCGCGCGCGGACGCGGAGCAGGCCACGACGCGGTTGGCCCGGATCACGGCGATCGGCGCGCCGGGATCGACCGGTTCGGCGCCGAGCTCGCGGGCCTGCGTGCGCAGGAACGCCGTGACCGCCCAGTCGGGGAACAGCAGGACGAGGGCGCGCTCGGGACTCATGCGCCCACCGCCCGCAGTCGCGGCCGCGGGGCGTTCCCGGTCGCGCCGGCTTCGGCCCCGATCGCCTCGGCCCCGATCGGCTCGATGCGCCCGGAAGGGCCGGGAAGCAGCACCCGCACCGAGCGGGGCCGCGGGGTGCGCCTGCCGGTGAGGGTGACCGTGACGGCCCGCTCCGACAGCAGCCCGTGGCCGCGGCCGATGCCGTGCCATTCCGGGGCACCGAGCGACAAGGCCGCCTCGACCCCCGGCCAGTCGCCGAGGGCGAGCAGGGTGCCGCCCCGGTCGCGCAGCCGGGCCTCCAGCCGGGCGGCCTCGGCCTCGGCCGGGCGCCGGGGCGGGCGCACGGCGACGAGCGGGAAGACCTCGGCCGCCGCCGAGGCGGCCTGCAGCCACCGGTCGCCCGGATCGGGGATGAGCGCGATCCGGTCGAGGGAGACGCCGTGCCCCTCGGCGGCCTCCACCGAGAGCTCGGGCAGTCCGACCACGGCACACCACGACCCCTCCCGCGAGCTCGCTCCCAGCAGGGCCAGCAGCAGGCTCGTGGATCCGGGCTGAAGCGCGTAGGCGGCCCCGGGGCGCAGCCCGCCGTCGGGGAACAGGGGCGAGAGCGCGTCGGGCACGGGCAGGGCCTTCGGATCGGCCCGGCGCCGCTGCAGGCCGGCGATCTGCTCGCGCAGGCGCAGCACCGTGGCGAGGTCGCCTCGCCTGTCGAATGCCGCCGCCGTGCCCATGACGCCAGTATAGAAACTATGTACGACAAAGAAAGGGGAGCAGTCGAACGAACGTTCTAGTTCTACTCGAGGGTTCGGCTCGCCGCCCGATCCGTCGCCCGCGGCACCGCGGAGGGGACCGAGCGTACGGGTAACGTGGGACATCGTGCCGCAGCTCGCCTCTCACATCCCCTCCGTCCCCGAGTCGGGGACCCGCCGGATCTTCGAGCTCGCCATGACCGTCGACGATCCGATCATGCTCGTCGTCGGCGAGCCCGACGTCCCCGTCGCCGCGCACATCGCGGACGCCGCGCGACAGGCGTGGGACCGCGACGACACGAACTACGCCGGCAACGGCGGCCTGCCCGCGCTGCGCCGCGCCATCGTAGACAAGCTCGCGCGCGAGAACGGCATCGAGGCCGACGTCGAGCAGGTGTGGGTCACCATCGGGGGCACCCAGGCCCTCGCGCAGGCCTTCACGCTCACGCTCGGCCAGGGCGACGAGATCCTCATCCCCGATCCGGGCTACACCACGTTCACGATGTACCCGCGGGCCCAGGGCGCCGTCCCCGTGCCGTACCCGCTGCGCGCCGAGCACGGCTTCACGCCGCACGTGGGCGAGCTCGAGCCGCTCGTCACCGCGCGCACGCGCGCGATCGTCGTCAACTCGCCGTCCAATCCGCTGGGCGTCGTCTTCCCGCCCGCCGTGCTGGCCGACATCGTCCGCTTCGCCGCCGCGCACGACCTCTGGATCATCAGCGACGAGGTCTACGAGCACTTCACGTGGGAGGGGCCGCACACCTCGCTCGCGGCCGTGGCGGCCGAACTGGGGGAGCAGGATCGCGTGCTGAGCGTGTTCTCGACCTCCAAGAGCCACGCCATGACGGGTGCGCGCGTCGGCTGGCTCGTCACGCCGCCCGGCGTCGCCGACACCATGCGCGCACTGCAGGAGGCGATGATCGCGTGCGTCGCGATGCCCGAGCAGCACGCGGCGATCGCCGCGCTCACCGGGCCCATGGACCACGTCGAGCGGGCGCGCGAGCGGTACCGGGCGGCGATCGCCGAGGCCACCGCGCTGCTGGATGAGCGCGGCCTGCGCTACCACCGGCCGCAGGGGGCGTTCTACCTGTGGATCGACGTCTCGCACGCGACCGACGGCGACGTCGCCTCGTGGGCGCAGCGCTTCCTGCTCACGCAGAAGGTGGCGGTCGCGCCGGGCAGTGCGTTCGGGCGTGGCGGGGAGGGGTGGATCCGGATCTGCCTGGCGGCCGACGCCGCCGCCATCCGCACCGCCATCTCGCGCCTGCCGCGCCCGTAGCGTCGACGCCGACGCGCGCGGAATAGAATCGACACAGCAGTCTGACGATCGGGAGTTTCATGTCCGGGCATTCCAAATGGGCCACCACGAAGCACAAGAAGGCGGTCATCGACGCCAAGCGCGCGAAGTCGTGGGCGAAGCTCATCAAGAACATCGAGGTGGCGGCGCGGCTCGGCGGCCCCGACGAGGCGGGCAACCCCACGCTGTTCGACGCCGTCCTGAAGGCGAAGAAGACGTCGGTCCCCAAGGACAACATCGAGCGCGCCATCAAGCGCGGCGCCGGCATCGGCGGCGAGGCGGTCGACTACACGACGATCATGTACGAGTGCTACGCCCCCGGCGGCGTCGCGATGCTGATCGAGTGCCTCACCGACAACAAGAACCGCGCGGCCGCCGAGGTGCGCACCGCGGTCACCCGCAACGGCGGCAACATGGCCGATCCGGGCAGCGTGTCGTTCAACTTCGAGCGCAAGGGCGTCATCGTCGTCTCGGGTGAGGGCACGACCGAGGACGACGTGATGCTCGCGGCGCTCGAGGCCGGCGCGCAGGAGATCGAGCCGCACCCGCAGGGCTTCGAGGTGGTCACGGAGGCGAGCGACCTCGTCGCCGTGCGCACGGCGCTGCAGGAGGCGGGCATCGAGTACGAGTCGGCGGATGCCGAGTTCGTGGCGAACGTGAAGGTGCCGGCCGATGCCGAGACGGCCCGCAAGGTGTTCCGCCTCATCGACGCGCTCGAGGACAGCGACGACGTGCAGAACGTCTACACGAACATCGACGTCGCCCCCGAGGTGCTCGCAGAGCTCGACAACGACGAGTGACGACGGCCGTTCCGTCCGGAGGGCGCGGGTACCCCACGAGGGGCCCGCGCCCTCCGCGTCTCAGAGGGAGCGCGTCTCAGATGGAGCGCGTCTCAGATGGAGCGCGTCTCAGATGGAGCGCGTCTCAGATGGAGCGCGTCTCAGATGAAGGTGGCGAGCACGTTCAGTCGCAGCTGCGCGATGATCGCGATCACGGCGTAGCTGGCCACGGCGAGCAGCGGCAGCCAGCTCATGGCCCTGTCGGCGGCCTTCTGCGCCGCGCTCGGCAGCGGCAGCGCGCCGATGCGGATGACGTGCAGCAGCACGGCGTAGAACGACGGGATGGTCACGACCCACGTGACCATGCACCACGGGCACAGCGTGTGCAGCTCGAAGATGCTCTGCGAGATCAGCCACACGACGAAGCCGAACGCGAACGTCATGCCGGCGGCGAAGAGCAGCCAGAACCAGCGGCCGAACCGCGCGCCCGCGAGGATCGCCGCCCCCACGACGATCGGCGCGACCCAGCCCGTGATCCCGAGGATCGGATTCGGGAAGCCGAACGCCGATCCCTGCCAGGACTCGAGGTTGGCGCTGCATTGCACGAGCACGCTGAAATCGCAGCTCGCGCCGGCGCCCGGGTTGGCCAGCTGCTCGAACCGCTCCATGGTGAGCGAGTAGGCCGCCCACCAGCCGATCGCCCCGGCGACGATGAGCCAGACGGCGAGTGCGGTGGGTCGGGTGCGGGGCGTTGCCATGCGTGCATTCTCGCATCGCGGCATGAGCGATCCCTCCCCGCCGCGGCCGGTGGCAGCGAGACAGATTCTGTGCGCCGAGACCGCGTCGTCACGCCGCGCAGTTGCTGTCTCGTCGGGGGTAGACGGGGCGCGACACGGCCGCGCGACGGTGATGCGGTGCGAAGGGTGCGATAATGGCCAGCGAGGTGCAAACCGCGGCCGCGCCGCGAACCGCCCCTGACAGAGAAGACTTCGAGGCGACGAGTGCCTCGCGCGACCAGAGCAGTGCGCCGGTCGCAACACCGAGTGAGTTCGCGGCATCCAGGTGCCGCACGAGATTTCCGGGCGACGCGCGGATGTCCGCCCGCAGGGAGTACGCCAGCGATGGCTGATGAGAACAGTGAATTCGATGACCGCAGCACCCTCGAGCCCCGCGCCGGCGGCGTGATGGGCGGACCGACGGACGAGTCCGGCGCGCCGGACGCGCCGGCGTCGGTCGCCGACGAGGCGCCCGCGACCGACGAGGGGCCCGCGACCGACGCGGGGGAGCCGCAGGCCGACGCCGCGGAGCCCGTGGCGCAGCCCGAGTCCGCCGCCGAGGAGCCGCAGGCCGAGGCCGCGGTTGCGGCCGAGCCCGCCCCGGAGCCGGAGCCCGCCGCGGAGGCGGAGCCCGCCCCGGAGCCGGAGCCCGCCGTCGAGCCCGAGCCCGCGTCGGACGCGAAGCCCGAGGACGCTCCGCACGCGAAGCCCGAGGAATCGAAGCCCGAGGACTCCGAGCCCGAGGAGCCGCAGGCCGAGGAGCCGAAGCCGCTCACGGCCGTGAGCCTGGGCCTGCTGCCCGAGAACTTCGTGTCGCAGGTGTCGACCGCGCTGCACTTCTACGCCCCCGACATCGCGCCGCTGCCCGCACTCGAGCTGCCCGAGGCGGATGACGACGACGAGGACGACCAGGACGACAGGGACGGCGGATCCTCGCGCGGCCGCGGCCGGCGTCGCCGTCGCGGCGGCAACGGCGGCTCGGCCCCGGAGCGCCCGCAGCGGCCCGTCGAGGTCATCACCGAGCCGCAGAAGATCAAGGGCTCCACGCGCCTGGAGGCGAAGAAGCAGCGCCGCCGTGACGGCCGGGAGGCCGGTCGTCGCCGCCCCGTCGTCACCGAGGCGGAGTTCCTCGCGCGCCGCGAGTCGGTCGATCGCCAGATGATCGTCCGCTCGAAGTCGGGCCGCGTGCAGATCGGCGTGCTCGAGGACAAGGTGCTCGTGGAGCACTACGTCGCGCGCAACCAGGACGCCTCGCTCATCGGCAACGTCTACCTCGGCCGCGTGCAGAACGTGCTGCCGAGCATGGAGGCCGCCTTCGTCGACATCGGGCGCGGCCGCAACGCCGTGCTGTACTCGGGCGAGGTGGACTGGGACGCCGTCGAGACCGGCAACCAGCCGCGCCGCATCGAGCTCGCGCTGAAGCCCGGCGACAAGGTCCTCGTCCAGGTCACGAAGGACCCGGTCGGCCACAAGGGCGCGCGCCTGACGAGCCAGATCTCCCTTCCCGGTCGCTACCTCGTCTACGTGCCGGGCGGCGCGATGAACGGCATCTCCCGCAAGCTGCCCGACACCGAGCGCTCGCGCCTGAAGAAGATCCTCAAGGAGGTGCTGCCCGAGTCGTCGGGCGTCATCGTGCGCACGGCCGCGGAGGGCGCCACCGAGGAGCAGCTCACGCGCGACGTGAACCGGCTCACGGCCCAGTGGGCGCACATCCAGCAGAAGGTCGAGAAGGGCAGCGCCCCGAGCCTGCTGCACAGCGAGCCCGATCTGCTCGTGAAGATCGTCCGCGACGTCTTCAACGAGGACTTCACGAAGATGCTCATCCAGGGCGATGACGCGTACAGCACCATCACGACGTACCTCGAGCAGGTGGCGCCGGATCTGCTGGAGCGCGTGGAGCGCTACGAGGGGGAGAAGGATCCGTTCGACGCGTTCCGCATCACCGAGCAGATCGAGAAGGCGCTCGACCGCAAGGTCTGGCTGCCGTCCGGCGGATCGCTCGTGATCGACCGCACCGAGGCCATGACGGTCGTGGATGTCAACACCGGCAAGTTCGTCGGCTCCGGGGGCAACCTCGAGGAGACGGTCACGAAGAACAACCTCGAGGCGGCCGAGGAGATCGTGCGCCAGCTGCGGCTGCGCGACATCGGCGGCATCATCGTGGTCGACTTCATCGACATGGTGCTCGAGTCGAACCGCGACCTCGTGCTGCGCCGGCTCGTCGAGTGCCTGAGCCGCGACCGAACGAAGCACCAGGTCGCCGAGGTCACCTCGCTCGGCCTCGTGCAGATGACGCGCAAGAAGCTGGGCCTGGGCCTGCTCGAGACGTTCAGCGAGGCGTGCGAGGTCTGCGCCGGGCGCGGCGTCATCGTGCATCACGACCCCGTGGTGAAGCACCGTCCGGCCGGGAACGGCGGCAACGGGGGCAACGGCGGCGGATCGAACCGCCGCTCGCGCGGCAACGGCGGCTCGTCGGCGGGCGCGCAGGCCGCGACCGCGGCCCCCGCCGCCGCGACGCACGTCATCACGGAGGGCGTGAAGTCGGCCCTCGCGCAGATCGCGGCCTCCACGATCGCGCCGGCCGCCGCGCCCGCGGCCGAGCCGGGCAAGACCACCCCGGAGATCGCGATCGAGCTGCCGGAGGGGCCGCGCGCGGAGCCGTCGCAGCCCGAGGGCGAGGAGCGACCGCGCAAGCGCCGCAAGCGGCCCGAGCGTGCCGAGCGCCCGGAGCGCCCGGCGGCGCCGAAGTCCGAGGCCCAGCAGCTGCTGGACTCCGTGCTGAGCGCGCTGCCCGAGCCGAAGGCGCCCGGCCAGGGCCGCAACCGCAGCCGCCGCGTCACCACGGCCGCCCTCACGGGCACCGCGGTGTCGGTCAACCCGGCCGCCCCCACCGACTGACTCGTCCCCCTTCTGCGAACCCGCGTTTGTTCGTCGAACCCGCGCCGGATCCCGGGCGGGTTCGCGGAACGAGGGCGGGTTCGGCGAGGGAATCGTCGGTCAGAGGCCGCGGCGCTCGCGCTGGGAGACCCGCAGGCCCGAGGCCTGCAGGCGCCGCACGAGTTCGCGGCCGGTGACGCGGGTCGCGCCGCCGGCCACGAGGCGCTCCACGGCGTCGGCCGGGACGTCGTAGTGGTCGAGATCGAAGGCGCGCGCCGGCACGCCGTGCGCGGCCGCGAAGGCGTGCAGCTCGGCGAGGTCGGCGTCGCTCACGAGGTGGGCCCAGAGCCGCCCGTGCGCGGGCCAGATCGCGCTGTCCACGAGAATCGCCACGGCATCGAGCCTAGGCCTGCGCCGTGCGCCCGGTGTCGACGCGGGACGCGCCGCGCGGCGCTTTTGCCGGATCGGCAGGGGATCGGGTAAAGTAGACGGTTGGTGCGTCCCCTGTCGCGTGCGCGAGCAGTGCCGCGGCGAAAGTCTTGCAGACGCCCTCGCAACCAGCGAACGCAAGCGAAGTCTTCCCGTGAGAGATCCGGAGACCCGTCGATCCGGGTTCTCCCTAATGAAACAAGGTGTGAAGTGGTTTACGCAGTCGTGCGCGCCGGCGGCCGTCAGGAGAAGGTCGAGGTCGGCTCGGTCATTCAGCTCAACCGTGTACAGGCGGCCGCGGGCGAGACCATCGAGCTCCCCGCCGTGCTGTTCGTGGACGGCGACAAGGTCGAGACCGACGCCGCCAAGCTGGCGAAGGTCAAGGTCACGGCCGAGGTCGTGAAGGACCTGCGCGGTCCGAAGATCGTCATCCAGAAGTACAAGAACAAGACCGGCTACAAGAAGCGCCAGGGCCACCGTCAGGACCTCACGCGCCTCAAGATCACCGGCATCAAGTAAGCGCGGAAGGGTTCAGCGAAATGGCACACAAGAAGGGCGCAAGCTCTACCCGTAACGGTCGCGACTCCAACGCCCAGCGACTGGGCGTGAAGCGCTTCGGCGGCCAGACCGTCAGCGCGGGCGAGATCCTCGTCCGTCAGCGCGGCACGCACTTCCACCCCGGCGTGAACGTCGGCCGCGGTGGCGACGACACGCTGTTCGCCCTCGCCGCCGGTGCGGTCGAGTTCGGCAGCAAGGGCGGCCGCAAGGTCGTCAACATCGTCGCGGGCGAGTGATCTCGCACACGCAAGAGGTTTTTCCGGAACGGGGCGGGCTTCGGCTCGCCCCGTTCCCGCATTCAGCGACCGCTGGCCGCTGAACACACAGTGAGGATGCGGGCCGCCGTCGCGGCGGTCCCGGCTCAGGATCGAAGGCAGAAACATGGTCACGTTCGTCGACGAGGTCACGTTGCACCTCCGCGCCGGCAGGGGCGGCAACGGCTGCGTCTCGGTGAGGCGTGAGAAGTTCAAGCCGCTCGCCGGCCCCGACGGGGCGAACGGCGGCGACGGCGGGGACATCATCCTCGTCGCCGACCCGCAGACGACCACGCTGCTGAGCTACCACCACTCGCCGCACCGCTCGGCGGGCAACGGCGGCTTCGGCATGGGCGACATGCGCTCCGGCGCGCAGGGCGAGGACCTCGAGCTGCCCGTGCCCGTCGGCACCGTCGTCAAGGACCCCTCCGGCGAGGTGCTCATCGACATGGTCGAGCCGGGCATGCGCTTCGTCGTGGCCCCCGGCGGCAAGGGCGGGCTCGGCAACGCGGCTCTCGCCTCGCCCAAGCGCAAGGCCCCCGGCTTCGCGCTGCTCGGCACGCCCGGCTGGGAGGGCGATGTCGTCCTCGAGCTGAAGACCGTCGCCGACGTCGCGCTCGTCGGGTTCCCGTCCGCCGGCAAGTCGAGCCTCATCGCCGCCGTCTCGGCGGCACGCCCCAAGATCGCCGACTACCCCTTCACCACGCTGCACCCGAACCTCGGCGTCGTGCAGGCCGGCGACATCCGCTTCACGGTCGCCGACGTGCCCGGCCTCATCGAGGGCGCGAGCGAGGGGCGCGGCCTCGGGCTCGAGTTCCTGCGCCACGTCGAGCGCTGCACGGCGCTCGTGCACGTGCTCGACTGCGCCACGCTCGAGCCCGGTCGCGACCCGATCAGCGACCTCGACGTCATCCTCGCCGAGCTCGCGGCGTACCCCGTGCCGGAGGGGCAGGTTCCGCTGATCGAGCGCCCGCAGCTGATCGCGCTGAACAAGAGCGACGTGCCGGAGGCGCGCGAACTGGCCGAGCTCGTCCGCCCCGAGCTGGAGGCCCGCGGCTACCGCGTGTTCGAGATCTCGACCGTCGCGCGCCACGGCCTGCGCGAGCTCACCTTCGCGCTCGGCGAGATCATCGATGCGCACCGCAAGGCACAGCCCGCCGCGCCGCCGCGCGAGCGCGTCGTCATCCGCCCGCGCGGCTCCGAGAAGGAGTTCGAGATCCGCGTCGAGGGCGGCACGTACGGCAACGTCTACCGCATCCTGGGCGAGAAGCCCGTGCGCTGGGTGCAGCAGACCGACTTCGCCAACGAGGAGGCCGTGGGCTTCCTGGCCGATCGGCTCGAGAAGCTGGGCGTCGAGGACGCGCTGTTCAAGGCCGGCGCCGTGCCCGGCGCGACGGTGCTGATCGGCGAGGGCGAGAGCGTGGTGTTCGACTGGGATCCCGCCATCAGCTCGGCCGCCGAGCTCGTCGCCGCCCCACGCGGCACCGATCCGCGGTTCGCCGACAACCGGCGTCGCACGACGTCCGAGCGCCGCGAGCACTACCACTCGGTCATGGACGCGCGCGCCGCCGATCGCGCGGAGGAAGAGGAGCGGCGTCGCGCGCGCCGCGACGACGAGGAGGACTGAGCGGAGTGAGCGCGAGGGTGCGAGCGGATCTGGCCGCCGCGCGGCGGATCGTCGTGAAGGTGGGGTCGTCCTCCATCAGCGGCACGTCGTCGTGGCGCATCCCGAAGCTCGTCTACGCCCTCGCCGAGGCGCACGGCCGCGGCGCCGAGGTGTTGCTCGTCTCCTCCGGCGCGATCGCCACGGGCATGCCGTTCCTCGGCCTCGACTCGCGCCCGACCGACCTCGCCACGCAGCAGGCGGCCGCCGCCGTCGGGCAGAACATCCTCGTGTACCGGTACCAGGAGGCGCTGCGCCCTTTCCGGATCGTCGCGGGCCAGGTGCTGCTGACGGCGGGCGATCTGGAGGACGCGCTGCCGCGCAGCAACGCGCGCCGCGCCATCGAGCGGCTGCTGGGGCTGCGCATCCTGCCGATCGTGAACGAGAACGACACGGTGGCGACGCACGAGATCCGCTTCGGCGACAACGATCGGCTCGCCGCGCTCGTGGCGCGTCTCGTCGGCGCCGACGCGCTCGTGCTGCTGAGCGACGTCGACTCGCTGTACACGCGCCCGCCGAGCGAGCCGGGGGCGGAGCGGATCGACACGATCGCCTTCGGCCAGGACCTGGGCGACGTGGAGTTCGGATCGACGATCGTCAACAGCGTCGGGACCGGGGGAGCGTCGACCAAGGCATCGGCGGCGCGCCTCGCGGCCGCTGCCGGGATCGGCGTGCTCGTGACCAGCGCCGACCTGGTCGCCGAGGCCCTCGCCGGCGACGACGTGGGCACCTGGTTCGAGCCGGCCGACCCCTCGGGATCGGCGGGACGGGCGGATACACTGGCGCGATGAGCCAGACCGTCGCCGGTGCCGCAGCCGGCACCCCTGCGTCCGTCGACACCGCCGCGCCCGCCGACACGGCGCAGGACCGGCTGATCCGCGCGAAGTCCGCCGCGCGGCACACCGCCCGCCTGACGAGCGACAAGAAGACCGCCGCGCTGCACGCGATCGCCGAGGCCCTGCTCGCGGCGCAGGAGCGGATCCTGCGCGCGAACGCCGACGACCTCGCGCGGGGCGAACGCGACGGGCTCGCCGCGGGACTGCTCGATCGGCTCCGGCTCGACGAGAAGCGGATCGCGGGGCTCGCGGCCGCGGTGCGCGAGATCGCGGCGCTGCCCGATCCGATCGGCCAGGTCGTGCGCGGGCATCGCATGCCCGCCGGAGCGGCCCTCGAGGAGGTGCGCGTGCCGTTCGGCGTGGTGGGCGCGATCTACGAGGCGCGGCCCAACGTCACCGTCGACATCGCGGCCCTCGCCCTGCGCTCCGGCAACGCCGCCGTCCTGCGCGGCGGCAGCGCCGCACGCGAGAGCAACACCGTGCTCATCGACGTGATGCGCGCCGCCCTCGAAGCGCGGGGAGTCACCCCCGATGCCGTGCAGACGGTCGACGACTTCGGCCGCGAGGGTGCCAAGGCGCTCATGCACGGCCGCGGCTTCGTCGACGTGCTCGTGCCGCGCGGCAGCGCGGGCCTGATCGAGACGGTCGTGACCGAGTCGACCGTGCCGGTCATCGAGACGGGCGCCGGCGTCGTGCACATCGTGCTGGACGAGTCGGCCCCGGAGGACTGGGCGCGCGACATCATCGTGAACGCCAAGGTGCAGCGGCCCAGCGTGTGCAACGCCGTCGAGACCGTGCTCGTGCTGCGCGCCGCCGCCGAGCGGCTCGTCCCGGTCGTCGCGGGCGCGCTGCGGGAGCAGGGCGTCACGATCCACGGCGACGAGACGGTGCAGCGCCTGGCCGACGGCGTCGTGCCGGCCACGGAGGAGGACTGGGCCACCGAGTACCTCGCCCTCGAGATCGCGATCCGCGTCGTCGACTCGCTCGACGACGCCATGGATCACATCCGCGCGTACTCCACGGGCCACACGGAGTCGATCATCACGACCGATCAGCGCAACGCCGAGCGCTTCCTGCGCGAGGTGGACTCCGCGGTCGTCATGGCCAACGCGTCGACGCGCTTCAGCGACGGCGGCGAGTTCGGCTTCGGCGCCGAGCTGGGCATCTCGACGCAGAAGCTGCACGCCCGCGGACCCATGGGCCTGGCCGAGCTGACGAGCACCAAGTGGCTGGTGCGCGGTGCCGGGCAGGTGCGCGCCTGAGCGGTAGGCTAGGGAGACCACGCACCGAAACGGAGTCAGGATGAACATCGCCGCCGCGCTCGCGGTCCTCGCCGAGACCGAAGAACCCGGAAACGTCGCGCTGGAGACCCTTCCGTACGGCATCGTCGCCGCCGTCGTGTTCGCCGCGCTGGGTCTCGTGACGTTCTCGTTCCGCAACGTCGCCAACCGCCACGCCGACAAGGTCGCGCGTGCCGCCTCGCACGAGGGACACGGCCACTAGGCCGGATGCGGTGACGGAGCAGACCCGCGCGCCGCGGATCGGGGTGATGGGCGGCACGTTCGATCCCATCCACCACGGTCACCTCGTCGCCGCGAGCGAGGTGGCGCAGTCGTTCGGGCTCGACGAGGTGGTGTTCGTGCCCACCGGTCAGCCGTCGCACAAGGGCGCCGTCTCGCCGGCGCAGGCCCGGTACGAGATGACGGTGATCGCCACTGCCTCGAACCCGAGCTTCACCGTGAGCCGGGTGGACGTGGATCGCCAGGGCCCCACCTACACGGTCGACACGCTGCGGGATCTGAAGGCGGAGCGACCTGACGCCGAGCTCTACTTCATCACGGGCGCCGATGCCGTGGCGCAGATTCTCAGCTGGAGAGACCATGATGAACTGTGGGATCTCGCCCACTTCGTCGCCGTCTCGCGCCCGGGCCACGTGCTCGACACCGAGGGCCTGCCGACCGACGACGTGAGTCGTCTCGAGATCCCCGCCCTCGCCATCTCGTCGACCGACTGCCGAGACCGCGTGCGACGCGGCTTTCCCGTGTGGTATCTCGTTCCCGATGGCGTCGTGCAGTACATCGCGAAGCATCACCTGTATCGGAGCAGCGAATGAGCACCCCGGAGCGTCCCCTCACCCGTCGCCAGCTGAAAGAGCTGCGCATGACGGGTCAGCTGCCCGTGGTCGTGCCCGGCGCGCCTCCCGTGCAGCAGGGCCAGCCCGCCGACGCCGACGAGAAGCCCGTTGCGCCGGAGCCGACGCACGACGACGCGGACCAGCAGGCCAAGCCGACCCCCGCGCCGCGGCCCCCCGCGCCCCAGCCCGCCGCGGCGCAGCCGCCTGCCGCGCCGCAGGACGCTCCCGCGGCGGATCGGGCGGGAGGCGACCCGGACGAGGGTGCCCCGTCGGCGTCCGCCGATGCGGATGCCGCGGCCCCCGGTCAGGGCCGGCCCCTGACGCGGCGTCAGGCGCGCATCCTGCGCACGAACTCGATCGCGGTGCCGGAGCCGACGACCCCCGCGCCGAGCGGACAGCCGCCGGCGCTGCCCGGCCAGCCCTCGGTGGTGGAGCTGCCCGCCGGCTTCGCCGACGCCGTGCGCACGTCCGGCGGCCAGGCGCGGGACGCGGGTCCGGCGGAGCGCCCGGCTCCCGAACCGGCCCGGTCGACGGGCGGGCCCGCCCGGCCCGCCGCCGAGGCCGAGCCGAAGGATGAGGGGCCGAAGGTGGGTGCCGCCTTCGGAGCCGCGGTGTTCCAGCAGGCCGAGGAGCGCCAGCGGCTCGAGCGCGAGGCCGCCGAGCGGGAGGCGAGCCGCCGCCGCGAGACGAAGACCGTGGCGCCCGCTCCCGAGCAGGCCGCCGTGGCCGACGCCGATGAGGTGTTCGCCGAGGCGTTCCAGCGGTCCCTCGACGCCGGCGGGTCGACCGCCACCGGCACCTCGCTGATCCTGCACGACATGCCGGGCACGGCATCGCTCAGCGCCCCGATCACCGCCACGGGCGAGCTGCTCTTCACGAGCTCGCACGTGCTGCCCAGCGGCCTCTCGTCCCGCGGCGCCGCCGCCGGGACGACGGACGGCAAGGACGTCGACGCGACCCTTCTCGACGGCGAGATCCCCATGCACTCCTCGCCCACGCCGATCGCCGCGAGCGCCGCCGTCAGCACGTCCAAGGCGCCCGGAGACGTCATCCGCCCGCCCGCCCCCGAGAAGAACCACGGCCTGATGCTGACGCTCGGCATCACGGCCGGCGTCCTGGGCGTCGCCCTGGTCGGCGTCATTATCTACGCAATCTCGACAGGAGTCTTCGGTTGAGTTCCACCCCCACGTCCCACCAGATGCTGCAGCTGGCCGCCGAGGCGGCCGATGCGAAGGGCGGGGAGGATCTCGTCGCGCTCGACGTGTCCGAGCCGCTCCCGCTCGTCGACGTCTTCCTCATCGTCACCGGCCGCAACGAGCGCAATGTCGCCGCGATCGCCGACGAGATCGAGGACAAGCTCCACGAGGCCGGCCACAAGCGGCTGCGCCGCGAGGGGCGCCAGGAGTCGCGCTGGATCCTGCTGGACTTCGGCGATCTCGTCGTGCACGTCTTCCACCAGGAGGAGCGCGCGTTCTACGCGCTCGAGCGACTGTGGAAGGACTGCCCGGTCGTTCCGATCACGCTGCCGGAGCGCCCCGCGCTCGGCACGCCCGGGGAGTGAGTCGATTTCTCGACGCGCGACGCGTGTTGTAAGCTGAATGAGTTGTCCGGGGCTTCTACCGGACGACATCCGGGCCTGTGGCGCAGCTGGTAGCGCACCTGCATGGCATGCAGGGGGTCAGGGGTTCGAGTCCCCTCAGGTCCACCACGATGCTCTTACTCGAACCCTCGACAAGAGCAATGAACTGATCGGACAGTACGTCCAGGGAGAGCCCGCCGGTTTCGGCGGGCTCTTTCGTTTGCCCCGCGGTGACGGGGGTGGCGTCGTGCTGTGCGTGTCGTGCCCCGTGGACGAGTGCTCGGGTATCTGGGCTGTAGATGACGTCGAATGGTGCCCGGGAGGTTCCCTCGACGTGGTGCTGGCCGTTGTCGTCGGTGGTGACGAGGAGCTTGTCGAAGAGGAGCTGGTTGAACATGCGGCGGATGTGCTCGGGGGCTTGCCGGTAGGTGTTTCCGGCGTGCTGGGCGATGTCGAGCGCGATCGCGATGAGTTCGTCGGCTTCGGCGATATCGGCGGTGAGGTTGCTGAGGCTGCGGTTGGTGGCGGCCAGTTCGGTGTCGAGGCGTTTCTGCTCGGCGCGGAGCATGTCGATGGGGATCGCGTCGTTGTAGTGGGCTTCGAGGAGCTTGCGTTGGCGACGCTCGATGGTCTGCTTCGTGGCCTCGAGTTGTTCTCGTTCAAGGTCGGTGTCGGTGCGAAGCTGCTTCAGTCCGTGCCGGAGGAGTGTTTCGAGGTCGCCGCGGAACTCGGGCGCGAGACTGATGCGATCGTAGAGATCTTGGATCAGGTCCTCGGCGTGCTCGATCTGGATGGAGCGGAGGGTGCAGTCGGTGCGCTTGGAGTGTCGTCCGAGGCAGGAGTAGTACGGGTAGGTTTCGCCGTGACGGTTCTTCACCACCTGGACGACCATCCGGAAGCCGCAGTGCCCGCAGTAGATCGTGGACTTGAGGTAGTGGTCGTGCTTGATCGACCGTTCGCCGTTGATCTTCTCTTTCAGGATCGTCTGGACCTTCTCGAAGGTTTCGCGGTCGATGAGCGGGGTGTGGCTGCCGGGGTACTCGACGCCTTTGAACGTGGTGATGCCGGTGTAGTAGATGTTGGTGAGCATCGAGTGGATGTGACGGATCTCGACCGGCTTCTCTGCCAGCCGCGCGGTGGGCACTGTTGTCAGCCCTCGCCGGACGAGTTCTTCGGTGAGGGTGCGTACGGAGTGCTCGCCGGTGGCGTAGGCGTTGAACGCCCAGGTGACCAGTGGTGCGCGGTGCTCGTCGACGGTGACGGTGCGGCTCTCGCGGCCGTTTTCGATGGTGCGGGTGTTGAGGTAGCCGATCGGTGCGCGGCTGACGGAGCCGCCGTTCTTGACCTTTTCGCTCATGCCTTTGATGACTTCGTTGGCGAGGTTGCGGGAGTAGAACTCGGCGATCGAGCTCATGATGCCGTGGAGGAGAATGCCGCCGGGGGTCTGGTCGATGTTCTCGCTGGTGGAGATGAGCCGGACGCCGAGTTCGCTGAACCGCTGGTTATCCCCGAACCTCGTGTGGCGCCAGACGTGCTCGTCAACGAGCTTGTCAAGTTGTGTGTGTAAGCGGGCGGTGCCTCGGGGGTGTTAGAGGTAGGGCTGGACGCGGTCGGGGAAGACGATCGCGAGCTGTTCGAGGGCCTTCTTCCAGTTCGTGACGATTTGGCCTTCGACGAGCCGGCCTTCGGCCTTGCGCTTGGCGCCGC
>NZ_JBSFPT010000013.1:0-69696 GCF_053588335.1 Microbacterium sp. NPDC003461
GGCGTTCCTCGAGCGGTTCCCGCAGGCGAGGCTGGTGGGCCTCGACCGCGACCCCGATGCCCTGCGCATCGCGGGGGAGAGGCTGGCCCCGTTCCACGCCCGCACGGGCGTGGCGCCGCGACAGTCCCGGATCGAGGAACCACACCATGACCAAGCGCATCGTCGTGACCGGAATCGGCGCCACGTCGGCCATCGGCGGCACGGCTCCCGAGAACTGGCAGAACCTGCTCGCCGGCGCCTCCGGCGCCCGCCCGCTGGAGCACGACTGGGTCGAGGAGTACCAGCTCCCCGTCACCTTCGCCGCTGAGGCCATCGTGCGGCCCGAGGAGGTGCTCGCGCGCCCCGTCGCGAAGCGACTCGACCCCGCGTCGCAGTTCGCAATGGTGGCGGCCATGGAGGCCTGGGAGGACGCGGGCGCGCCCGAGGTCGCGCCCGAGCGCCTCGGCGTCGACTTCGCGACCGGCATCGGCGGCGTCTGGACGCTGCTGGACGCCTGGGACACCCTGCGCGAGAAGGGCCCGCGCCGCGTCATGCCGATGACGGTGCCCATGCTCATGCCGAACGCGGCGGCCGGCAATCTGTCGCTGCACTTCAACGCCCGCGCCTTCGCCCGCACGGTGGCGTCGGCGTGCGCCTCGAGCGTCGAGTCGATCGCGAGCGCCTACGAGCACATGCAGCTGGGACTGGCCGACATCGTCATCGCGGGCGGCACCGAGTCGGCGATCCACCCCATCACCGTCGCCTCGTTCGCGTCGATGCAGGCGCTCTCGCGCCGCAACGACTCGCCGGAGACCGCCTCGCGCCCGTTCACCTCGGACCGCGACGGCTTCGTCATGGGCGAGGGCGCCGCCGTGCTCATCCTCGAGACCGAGGAGCACGCCCTGGCCCGCGGCGCGAAGATCTACGCGCGCCTGGCCGGCGCCGGCACCACCGCCGACTCGTACCACATCACGGCCAACGACCCGTCGGGCCAGGGCGCCGCGCGCGCCGTCAAGCTCGCGCTCGAACAGGCCGGCGCGACCCCGGACGACGTCACGCACATCAATGCGCACGCCACGTCCACGCCGGTGGGCGATGTCGCCGAGTACGCCGCCCTGAAGTCGGTGTTCGGCGACCGCGTGAACGAGATCCCGATCTCGGCCACGAAGGCCTCCACAGGCCACCTGCTGGGCGGCACGGGCGCGATCGAGTCGGTGTTCTCGGTGCTGGCGGTCAAGGAGCGCATCGCTCCCCCGACCATCAACCTCGTGAACCAGGACCCGGAGATCCCCGTGCGCGCCTCGTCGCAGCCGCAGCCGCTGAGCGAGGGCCCGCAGCTGGCGATCAGCAACTCGTTCGGCTTCGGCGGCCACAACGCCGTCGCCGCCTTCGCGTCTTATGACTGAATCTGCGCGCGCTTCGCGCTGCGGGGCGGCCGCACTCGCGGCCGCACGCTCGCGCTTCGCGCTCGCACAGTGATCGGTTCGAGTTGACCGGTTGCTGAACTTCAGCGGCGAAGCCGCGGAGATGAAGCGACCACAGCAAGCCAACGTACTGCGGCCGCCCGGGATCCTTCACCGGGCGGCCGCAAGTCTGTGTGCGCGGGGCGTCAGCCGACCTTGTGCAGCCACACCACCGGCGCCTCGTCGCTGGCGTGGCGGAACGGCTCGAGCTCCTCGTCCCACGCCGCGCCGAGCGCGATCGACAGCTCGCGCTGCAGCTCGAACGCGTCGCCCGCGGCGACCTCCATGGCGTAGCGGATGCGGTCCTCGGGGATGACGACGTTTCCGGCCGTGTCCATCTGCGCGTAGTGGATGCCGAGGTCGGGCGTGTGCATCCAGCGGCCGCCGTCGCTGCGCGGCGTCGGATCCTCCGACACCTCGAAGCGCAGGTGCTCCCAGCCGCGGATGGCGGTCGCGAGGGCGGCGCCGGTGCCCGCCGGCCCCTCCCAGTAGAACTCGGCGCGCCGGGCGCCGGGCATCATCGGCTGGTCCGCCCAGTCGAAGGCGACGGCGCGGCCCAGGGACCGCCCGACCGCCCACTCCAGGTGCGGACACAGCGCTTTCGGCGCCGAGTGGATGTAGACCACCCCGCGCGCCTGTGGTGTCGCCATGATCTCTCCGTTCGTCAGGTACGTCTTCCCCTACGACCTGACCGGCGATCCGGCTGACAGAACTGTTCGGTTGCGCCTCGATTATCACCCACGCCCGCAGTAATCACAAGCGTGTCATTCCGTGCGGTTGCGCGGCTGCCCGGGCGGCGCCCCGTCGCTGCCGTTGTCAAGGCGCTTTCGGGTCTGCGGCGGTGCGGGTGGAATGCCCGCATGAGCACCGATACGCGAGATTTCCGCCCGCACACCGCCATCGTGACCGCCTCCGATTCCGGCATGGGCCGCGCCACGGCCGTCGCCCTCGCCCGAGCCGGCCTCGACGTGGGTGTGACGTGGCACAGCGACGAGGAGGGCGCCCGCGAGACCGCCCGCCTCGTCGAAGCCGAGGGGCGACGCGCCGTCGTCGCGCACCTCGACGTCACCGACATCCCGGCCTGCGGCGACGTGATCGACGCGCTGGCCGAAGACCTCGGGGGCGTCGACGTCTTCGTCAACAACGCGGGCACGGGCGACAGCGTGCCGTTCCTCGACGTGGACCTCGACAGCTGGCGGCGCGTGGTGGTCACCGATCTCGAGGGGGCGTTCGTCGCGATGCAGCGCGCCGCGCGACGGATGGTGTCCGCGGGCCGCGGCGGCCGGATCGTGGGCGTCACGAGCGTGCACGAGCACCAGCCCAAGATCGGATCGACCGCGTACGACGCGGCCAAGCACGGGCTCGGCGGGCTGCTGAAGACCATGGCGATCGAGCTGGCCGAGCACGGCATCACCGTCAACGCCGTGGCACCCGGCCTCGTCGCCACGCCGATGACGGGCATCGACCCCGCCGAGGCGTCCGAGACGCGGCGCCCCGGCATCCCGATCCCTCGGCCGGGCGTGCCCGAGGAGATCGCGGCCGTGATCGCCTTCCTCTGCTCCCCCTCCGCGTCCTACGTCACCGGCGCAAGCTGGCCGGTCGACGGCGGCATGCTGCAGATGGGCCCGATGGCCGGGGCGAGCCTCGAGCGCGACGACTGGCGCCGCGTCTGAGCGCGCCGCTACCGGGCGCTACGCGAGGATGTGCCCGGCGTCCTGAAGGGCGTCGCGCGCGCGGTCGGCCGCGTCGCTCGGCACCATGAGGACATCCCCGTCGTACGTCGAGACGACGAACACCGGGCAGCCCGCGGCCGACAGCGGCGACACCAGCGAGGTGACCACGCCCGTCATGCCGAACGGGATCGGCCCGGCCGCGTACAGGGCGATCCACGGGCCATCGATCTCGGCCGCCTCAGGCGCAGAGCCGGCGAGGCAGACGATCGACAGCTCCTGCGGCGTGCGGGTGACGGAGACGAACGCCCCCGTCGCCAGGACCTCCCCCAACGCGCGCGAGGCATCCCCCGGCACGGCAAGACGGGCGACGACATACTCGCCGGGCAGCTGTCGCAGGGCGATCGAGGGAGGCGTCATGGGCGACTCGCTTCGGGAACGGCGCGGAAGGCTCCCCAGCGGAGCCGCGGCAGTCGCGCGTCACCCACATTACGCGCACCCCCGCGGGGCGATTCCGCGCGGAATCCGGTGGGGCGGGCGGGACTCGAACCCGCGGATCGTCGAGTTATGAGCTCGCTGCCTTGACCATCTTGGCTACCGCCCCGTGCGCATCGAGCCTACCGCGGCGCCGGATCCGAGCCGCCGTTCGGGCGGCCGCGCCGGTCGAGCAGGTCGTCCGGATCGCGCAGGGCGCGCAGCTCGTCCAGCGGCGTCGACTCCGCGGCGCGCTCCCCGCGATCCCGGTCCTCACCGGAACGCGCCGGACCGCCGCCCCGGCGGATGTCGAGCTGCTGGCTCTCGCTGATGACCTGCGGGTGGTGCCGCGCGAGCAGGAAGACCCCGACCGAGGCGACCGCACCGGCGACCACGAAGATCACCAGCGCCCACACGGGCGCGCTCGTCGCCTCCCCCAGCACGAGCGCGCCGATGAGCACGGCGACGATCGGATCGATGACCGTGAGCCCGGCGATCACGAGGTCGGGCGGGCCCGACGAGTAGGCGGTCTGCACGAAGTACGCGCCGACGGCGCCCGCCGCCAGCAGCGCGACGAGGCAGACGATCGTGATCCACTCGAAGTCGCCCGCCTGGATGCGCATGATGACGACCTTCGCGAGCGTGGCGACGAAGCCGTACAGCACGCCCGCCGCCGTGATGTAGAAGAGCGCGTTCAGGCGCCGGCGCAGGATCGCCCACGCCCCGCCGAGCAGGATCACCGTGACGAGCAGGATCGCGAGCACGATGAGCAGCTGGTACTCGGTGAGCGGGTGCTCGGTCGCGAACAGCGCGGCGACGATCACGAAGACGAGGATGCCGCCGATGCACAGCCCGATGGCCGTCAGCGACCGTCTCGTGGGCAGGTGGCCGGTGGCCTGGGCGTTCAGCAGCGTCGTGATGACGAGCGAGACGGCGCCGAGCGGCTGCACGACGATCAGGGGCGCGACCGCGAGCGCGCTGAGCTGGCACAGGATCGCGACGCCCAGCAGCACCGTGCCGATGAGCCACGACGGGCGCCGCAACAGGCTCAGCAGGTGCGCCCCGCCGAGCCCGGTCTCGCCCGTCGCGCCCGAGAGGGTCTCGACCTTGCGCACGCCGCGGCTCTGGAACTGCGCGCCGAGCGACATGAACACCGCCCCCGCCAGGGCGAGGGGGATGCCCAGGAGCAGGCCGGGGTTCTGGAAGGCCCCGACGAGCTGCTCGCCGACGTCGTCCATACCCGAGGCCATCCCCCACATCACGCCATCGAGCCTAGGCCACGGCGCCGGGAACGCCGGTGAGCGACGGCGTCTCGGAGAGCAGCGGGCCGCCGAATTAGGCTGGGGGGATGGCCATCCTTCCCATCCGCATCTGGGGCGATCCCGTGCTGCACGCCCCTGCCGACCCCGTCGACGAGGTCACGGACGAGATCCGCACGCTCGTCGCCGACATGTACGAGACGATGGATGCCGCCCCCGGCGTCGGCCTCGCCGCCCCGCAGGTCGGCGTGCCGCTGCGGCTGTTCGTCTACTCGTACGAGGACGAGCAGGGCCGCCCGTGGCGCGGCGTCGCGATCAACCCCGAGCTGTGGATGGTGCCGACCGAGCCTGGGCAGCCGGACGAGGACACCGAGTCGGAGGGCTGCCTGTCGTTCCCCGGCGAGCGGTTCCCGCTGCGCCGCTCGGATCGCGTCGTCGTCACGGCCAGCGACCTCGACGGCCAGCCGGTGCGGCTGGAGGTCGACGGCTGGCGCGCGCGCATCCTGCAGCACGAGTTCGATCATCTCGACGGGATCATCTACATCGATCGCGTCTCGGACGGCGACTGGAAGACGGCGCAGAAGATCTCGAAGAAGCGGGGCTGGGGTCGCCCGGGGGTCAGCTGGACGCCGGGCGTCGACGATCTGGAGGGCTGAGACGGGCAGTCCTCCCCGTCGCGGTCGCGCGGACGCGTCCCTAGCGTGGGGACGACACAGCACCATCTCGAACGGAGAATCCATGTCCCGCGCGTCTCTCACCCGCCTCGTCCTCACCGCCGGCACCGCGGCGCTCGTCGCCTTCTCGCTGGCCGGCTGCGCCGGTCTCTCGATTCCGGTCGGCGGCGCGACCCGCGACGAGGAGACGCAGGAGGTCACCGAGGGCGGCACCGAGTCGGTGTTCGAGATCTCGGTCGGCGACTGCCTTCTCGAGCCCGACGGCCAGGAGGTGTTCGATGTCGAGGCCGTGCCGTGCGCCGAGCCGCACGAGTACGAGGTCTACCACGAGTTCGAAGTCGACCTCGGCGACGAGTGGCCCGGCACGGAGGCCATCGGCACCGCGGCCGACGAGGGCTGCCACCCCGAGTTCGAGGCCTTCACCGGCATCGCCTTCGAGGAGTCGGCGACGCTCTGGTACACCGCGTTCACGCCGCTCGAGGCCTCGTGGGCCCAGGGCGACCGCGTGGTGCAGTGCATCGTCTACGAGGCCTCGGACGACGCCGGCATGACCATCGTCCCCGTCGAGGGCTCGCTCAAGGGCGCCGCCCGCTGATTCGCACGGCGGCGGGCGAGCGCCGCGCTCAGCGCGCGTCGCGCCGGAACGCCTCGGGCGCGACGCGCGCGTGCAGCTCGCCCAGCACGTCCGCCTGCGCGCGGGCGCGCTCGGCGAGGTCGTGGAACGTCTCGGCGGGCAGCCCGAGATCCGGCGCGAGCGCCGCGAGTGTCTCCCAGCCGCCGAGCTTGCCGATCACGGCGCTGCGCATGAGCTCGAGCTCGAGCACCGGGGTCATGGGCGAGCCGGAGGGGCGGCCGTTCGTCTTCAGCCGACCGATCCGCTCGGCGAGCCAGGCCACCGCCTGCCGGTAGGGGCGGCGCCGCAGCTCCAGGGTGGGGATGAGGTCGCGCAGGAACCTGCGCTCGCCCGCGATCTCCTCGGCGATCCGTGCCAGGTCCGGGCCCAGCTCGGTGCCGGCGAAGGCCTTCGCCATCCGGTTGATGCGCGCGACGCCGGCGGTCGCTCCCGTGAGGTGGTCAGACAGGTACAGGCCGAGGATCTCCCGATCGATCCCGACGGGCACGCGGTGCCCGTCGCCGACGGTCGTCGCCGCGTCGGAGCGATCCGCCGGCACGTCGCCGGGCGGCAGCTGGTCGTGCGGCCAGCGGCGCCGGGCGCGCATCGGGGCGCTCGGCGTGCCGCGCCCGGCGGCGATCGCGTCGAGCACCTCCCGCAGCGTCTCCTCGGCGCCGTGACGCGGCGACCAGCCCAACTCCCCGCGGGCACGCGTGGTGTCCATCACGGGCACGCGCATGGCCATGTCGAGCCAGCCCGGATCGGCGGCCACGGCGTGCGCGCGCCAGGCCGCGTGCAGCAGCGGCCGCACCACCGCCGGCGGGATCGGCACGTGCCGACCGCGGCCCACGATCCGGGCGATCGCGCCGGCGTCGAGCACCGGATCGGTCGCGACGTTGAACGCCCCCACGGCGCCGGTCACGATGATCCGACGGTAGGCGTCGGCCACGTCCTCGCCGTGCACGACCTGCATGCGCAGGCCTGCCGGCAGCGGCACGACGGGCAGCGTACCCGGACGCAGCAGCCGCGGCGGCAGGAGCGCCCCGATGAACAGGCGCGTGATCTGCGCGCCCGCATCGGCGTCGAACACGAGCGCGGGCCGCACGCGCGCCACGGCGAGTCCGCGCGCCTCGGCCTCGTCGAGCACTCGCTCCTGGTCGGCCTTGTCGGCGGAGTAATGCGAGCTGCGGATGCCGGCCGTCGCCCACGACTCGTCCCGCGGTTCATCGTCGCGCACGCCCGAGTACGCGCCCACCGACGACGCGCAGACCAGCCGCGGCACACCGGCGCGCAGCATCGCCTCGACGACGCGGCGCGTGCCGTCGACGTTGGCGCGGCGCAGCAGGTCGCGGTTGCGGTTCGGCTGGATGAGCCACGCCAGGTGCACGACCACGTCGGCGCCGGCGAGCACCTCGGCCAGGCGCGTGACCGCCCGCTCCTCCCCCGCGGCGTCGGCAGCGGGCACGGCGATGTCGACGCGCTCCCAGCGCGCGGCGCGATACGGCTCGCTCGCGGTGTCCGGCACGCGGCGCGCGATCCCGACGATCTCGTCGACGCGCTCCTCGGCTTGCAGTGCATGAAGGAGCGCGGTGCCGACGTTGCCGCTCGCTCCGACGATGGCGACCTTCATCCCCTGCCTCCTTCGCGTGGCCTGTCACGATACTCGGCGATCCCGACGACCACGGCGACGGGCTTGCCAGCCGCGGGCGGCACGACTAGGACGTCAGCGCGGCACGGGCACGAGCTCGACGCTCACCAGCGATCCGCGGTCGACGACGGCCGTCATCATCGTGCACACGGGCTGCCGCCGCCGGTCCGTCGGCGATCCGGGGTTGAGCAGGCGCATGCCGCGCGGCGTGACGCTGTCCCACGGGATGTGGCTGTGCCCGAACACGAGCACGTCGGGCGGATCGTCGGCGAAGGTCGCGTCCGCCCGCCGCTCCCGCCCGCTCGCGGCACCGGTCTCGTGCACCACGGCGATCCGCAGCCCCTCGATCTCGGTGCGCGCGACCTCCGGCAGCCGCGCACGCAGCTCGGCTCCGTCGTTGTTGCCGTGCACGGCGATCAGCCGCGCCGCCCGCGCCTCGATCGCGTCGAGCGTGGCCACGTCCACCCAGTCCCCCGCGTGGATGACGACATCCGCCGCGTCGAGCGCCCGCCACACCGCATCGGGCAGCACCCGCGCGCGCAGCGGCACGTGCGTGTCGGAGATCAGCAGCATCCGCGTCGCCATGCCCCCATCCTCCCGTGGCGCCCGGGCACGGGAAAGGCCCCCACCCCGAGGGGTGAGGGCCTGTGGCTCCCCGGCTTGGACTCGAACCAAGAACCTGCCGGTTAACAGCCGGCTGCTCTGCCAATTGAGCTACCGAGGAATGCTGTCCGCTCTCGCGGCAACCAGAACAGCTTAGCAAATATCAGAGGCTGTTCATGACACCGGCAGCCCCCGGGTGTGGCGCGCGTCGGGCGTGTGGATCATGCCGCCCGCCTCGCTGCGCGCCACGACGTGGCCGGCCTGCAGGTGCATGCGCTCGGCGCCCAGCTCGCGCACGAAGTCGGCGTCGTTCGTCACGATCAGCGCCGCCATGCCCCATCGCCGCCGGCGCCGCAGGATCGCCTCGAACGCGACGTGCCGCACCTCGGGGTCGAGGTTCGCGAGGGGCTCGTCCGCGACGAGCAGCTTGGGGTCGAGCACGAGAGCGCGGGCCAGCGCCACGCGCTGCCGCATACCGGCGCTGAGCTCGTACGGGAACTTGTCGGCCGTGCCGATGGGCAGGTGCAGCTCGTCGAGCAGCGAGGCGATGCGCACGCCGAGCGCACGAGGGCTCACCCGCCGGTCGCGCGAGACGATGGGCTCGGACAGCACGTCGGCCACCGACAGGCGCGTCGGCAGCTCGGCGCCGGCGCCCTGGGGCAGATACCCGGTGCGGAACGTGAGCACCCGCAGCGCGCGGCCAGGCCGGCGCACCGAGACGCCGCACACCTGTGCGTCGCCGCCCGCGACACTCAGCGAGTCCTCGCGCTGCCCGGCCAGCGTGGCGGCCAGGCTCGACTTGCCCGATCCGGTGGCGCCCGAGACGCACAGGGTGCCCGACCACGGCAGCGTGAAAGAGACGCCGTCGACGGCGCGGATCGTCGCGCCCCGTCCCGAGCGGGCGACGCTCAGGTCCTCGCAGCGGATCGCCAGCTCGGGATCGTCGACGATGCGCATGCCCCCATTGTGCCGGATCGGCGGCGCTCAGTCGTCGGGGTGAAGGCGCCGGCGCTCCGCGTCGAGGTCGCGCAGCTGCACCCGCAGCGCACGCCCTTCCTCCGAGTCGGCCGGCACGCGCTGGATGGCCCCCAGCAGCTCGTTCTTGCGCTGGGCGAGCGCGCCGAGCACGATCTGGCGCGCGAGATCGTCGATCGAGGCCACGGCGTGGTCCTCGTCGCGCGCCGGGAAGTCGCGCGCGAGCAGCTCACCGGCGAGCGTGCGGTAGGCCGCCGGGGTGTTCTCCACGACGGCGAGGGCCCAGCCCGGCTTGGACCGGTCGGTCGCCTCGAGCGTCGCGCGCACGGCCTCGAGCGCCGGATGGTGGAACGGCACGGCGAGGGCGCGCAGGAACAGCACGGGATCGACGCGGTGGCCGTACTGCAGGAAGCCGGTGAGCGCGTCGCGCTCCCTGGCGACGTCGACCGTGCGCGGCAGCGCGGCGAGCGTGGCGGCGGGCGACGCGACCGGCGCGGCCGCGAGGTCGCCCTGGCGGGCGGTGCCGGGCTGCGCCGGGGCGCCCGGGCGCCCCTCGCCGCGGCGCGCCTCGGCGCCCGCGGCCGCCGCGCGGCGCTGCACCTCCTGGTGCACGTCGGTCGGGTCCATCCCGAGCCGGCGCGCCAGCACCCGCTCGTAGCCGGGGCGCAGCAGGCGGTCGCGGATCTCGGCGACGATCGGCGCGGCCGAGCGCAGCGCGCCGACGCGGCCCTCGACGGAGGAGAGATCGAAGCCGGCGATCCGCCGGTCGATCATGAACTCGAACATCGGCACCTTGTGGTCCATGAGCGACCGCACCGCGGCGTCGCCGCGCTGCAGCCGCAGGTCGCAGGGGTCGAGCCCCTCGGGTGCGACGGCGACGTAGGACTGCGCGTTGAAGCGCTTCTCTTCGGCGAACGCGCGCACGGCGGCCTTCTGGCCGGCCTCGTCGGGGTCGAAGGTGAACACGACCTCGCCGGAGGCGTCGTCGTCGCCCATCACGCGGCGCAGCACCGTGACGTGCTCCGATCCGAACGCCGTGCCGCACGTCGCGATCGCCGTCGTCACCCCGGCGAGGTGGCAGGCCATGACGTCGGTGTACCCCTCGACGACGACCACGCGCTTCGGGTCGCCGCGCGAGATGTCGCGCTTGGCCAGGTCGAGCCCGTACAGCACCTGGTTCTTCTTGTAGATCGGCGTCTCGGGCGTGTTGAGGTACTTCGGGCCCTTGTCGTCGTCGAAGAGCCGGCGCGCGCCGAACCCGATCGTCTGGCCCGTGACGTCGCGGATCGGCCACACGACGCGGCCCCTGAACCGGTCGTACACGCCGCCGCGCTGGTTGGTCGACACGAGGCCGGCCGTCGTCAGCTCCTCGCGCGTGAAGCCCTGCGCCGTGAGCGCCTTGAGCATGCCGTCCCAGCCCTGGGGCGCGTACCCCACGCCGAAGTGCGCGGCCGCGGCGGGGTCGAAGCCGCGCTCCCCCAGGAACCGCCGCGCGATCTCGGCCTCGGGCGTGACGAGCTGCGCGCGGAAGAACTCCGCCGCCGCGGCGTTGGCCGCGAGCAGCCGGGCGCGCCCGCTCGTCTCGGGTGCCGGGCCGCCGTCCTCGTAGTGCAGCGTGATCCCGACGCGCGCCGCCAGACGCTCCACCGCCTCGGTGAAGGACAGGTGGTCCATGGCGCGCAGGAAGCTGTAGACGTCGCCCGACTCGCCGCATCCGAAGCAGTGGTAGTACCCGTGCTGCGGCCGCACGTGGAAGCTCGGCGACTTCTCGTCGTGGAACGGGCACAGCCCCTTGAGCGATCCGACCCCCGCCGACTTCAGCGCCACCCGCTCGCCGATGACGTCCGCGATGTTCGTGCGCGCCTTGACCTCGTCGACGTCGGCCTGACGGATGCGCGGCATGTCAGCGCGCCCCCGCCGGCTGCGGCGCGCGCTCCGCGGTGCGGCGACCGTGGCGCGGGGCCCAGATGCCCACCTCGCCCGGGTCGATCTCGCCGACGAGCCGGTTGTGCCAAGCCACGGCCGTCTGATCGGTGAGGCTCGCGATCTGGTCGACGATCACGCGCTTGCGCGCGGCGTCGGTGTCGGCGGCGTGGAAGTCGGCCGCGAACGCGGGCTCGAGCGCGTCGGCGCCCGTGGACCACAGCGCGTCGGTCGACAGCAGCGCGTCCGCGATGCGCTTCAGCACCCGCCGCTGCTCCTTGTACACGCCCTTGCGCGCGTCGAGCGTGACGATCGCGGCGCCCATCAGCCCCTTCAGCACCGCGATCTCGACCTCGACGACCCGCGGCACCACGACGTGCGCCTGGTAGCGCGCGAGCGAATCCGCCGGGTACGCCTCGCGGGTGGCGCTCACGGCGGCGCGCGCGAAGCGCCCGATCAGGTCGCTCGTGAGGTTCTTCAGCCGCGCCAGGTCCTGCCGGGACCGGTCGAAGGTGCGCAGCCACATCGGCTGGCGCGTGAGGCGGTAGAGGCCGTCGGCGAGCTCGTCCCTCGTGTAGTCGTAGCCGACCCACTGCTGGATCTGGCCCACGAGCGGGTGGTGCTCGACCGGATCGCTCACGCGCGACAGGTCCAGATAGCCGTTCAGCACGGCGTCCTCGAAGTCGTGCACGGAGTAGGCGATGTCGTCCGAGAGGTCCATCACCTCCGCCTCGATGCAGCGCAGGCGCCCCGGCGCGCCCTGCCGCATCCAGTGGAAGACGTCCTCGTCCTCGGGATAGACGCCGAACTTGAGACGCCCGCTGGGATCGGGCAGCGGGTTCGAGACCGTCCACGGGTACTTGCTCGTGGCGTCGAGCGAAGCGCGCGTGAGGTTGAGCCCGAACGAGCGGCCGTCCTCCTCGACCTTCGCCTCGAGTCGCGTGAGGATGCGCAGGCTCTGCGCGTTCCCCTCGAAGCCCCCGATGTCGGCGCCCCACTCGTTGAGGGCGCGCTCGCCGTTGTGGCCGAAGGGCGGGTGGCCCAGGTCGTGGCTGAGGCACGCGGTGTCGACGACGTCGGCCGCCAGGCCGAGCGCGTTGCCGATCTCGCGGCCCACCTGCGCCACCTCGAGCGAGTGGGTCAGGCGATTGCGCGCGAAGTCGGCCGGGCTCGCGGGGCTGAGCACCTGCGTCTTGGCCGCGAGCCGCCGCAGGCCCGCCGAGTGCAGCACCCTGGCGCGGTCGCGCGCGAAGTCGTCCCGCTCGGAACGGTGCCTCTCCCGGAAGAAGCGCTCGGCGTCCGCGTCGGTGTATCCGGCGGGCCGCGCCGCCTCAGCCGCCACTGGTGTCCAGCTCCGCGTCCGCCAGCGTCCGCGTCTCGGCCGCGTCCATGGTGCGCGACTCGAGCCAGCGATCCGGCAGCACCGTGCGCTTGGGCCGGCCCGCGCGGCCACGCTGCCCCTCGGCCGCCTCGCCGGGATACGGGGCGTCGAGGTCCAGCTCGCCGATGAGGTCGTCGATGTGCGCGAGGCTCGTCACCTGCGCGAACTGCCCGCGCAGGTCGCCACCCACGGGGTAGCCCTTGAAGTACCACGCGGCGTGCTTGCGGATGTCGCGGCAGCCGCGCTCCTCGCTCTCGAAGAACTCGACGAGCAGCTCGGCGTGCCTGCGGAACGCGCCCGCGACGAAGCCGAGCGTCGCGTCCACCTGCACGCCCTCGCCGCCGAACGCCCGCGCGAGATCCCCGAACAGCCACGGGCGGCCGAGGCAGCCGCGCCCCACGACGACGCCGTCGCACCCGGTCTCGTCCATCATGCGGACGGCGTCGGCGGCGCTCCAGATGTCGCCGTTGCCGAGCACGGGGATGCTCGTGACGGTCTCCTTGAGCTTGGCGATCGCCGACCAGTCGGCGTGCCCCGAGTAGAACTCGTTCGCCGTGCGCGCGTGCAGCGCGACGGCCTTGACACCCTCGTCCTCGGCGATCTTGGCTGCCTCGAGATACGTCAGGTGATCGGCGTCGATGCCCTTGCGCATCTTCACCGTGACGGGCAGCCCGCCGGCGCCCTCCACGGCCCCGCGCACGATCGAGCGGAACAGGTCGAGCTTCCAGGGCAGCGCCGATCCCCCGCCCTTGCGGGTGACCTTGGGCACGGGGCACCCGAAGTTGAGGTCGATGTGGTCGGCGCGGTCCTCGTCCGCGATGATCCGGGCCGCCTCGCGCGTGTAGTGCGGGTCCACGCCGTAGAGCTGGATGGACCGCGGCGTCTCGGACTCGTGGAACTGCACGAGGCGCATCGTGACGGGGTTGCGCTCGACGAGCGCCCGCGTCGTGATCATCTCGCTCACGTACAGCCCGGCGCCGTACTCGCGGCACAGCCGCCGGAACGCCGTGTTCGTGATGCCCGCCATGGGCGCCAGGACCACCGGCACATCCGAGCGGATGCCGCCGATCTGCAGACCGCGCGTGGCGGCGGGCGCGTCGAGTACGGAGGTCACGGGTCCATTCTCTCAGAACCGAGCAGGGAGGCGGCCTCGCGCCGTACCCTGGGGACATGGCCGAGACCCCCGACGTCCGCACCATCCCGTTCGCCGATGCGCAGGGCGCCACGCGGACGCTGGCCGACTACGCGCGCGGCCCCGTGCTCGTCGTGAACGTCGCGTCCAAGTGCGGCCTGACCCCGCAGTACGAGCAGCTCGAGCAGCTGCAGCGCACCTACGGCGACCGGGGGCTGACCGTGATCGGATTCCCCTGCAACCAGTTCATGGGGCAGGAGCCGGGATCGATCGACGAGATCCTCGACTACTGCGCCACGACGTGGGGCGTGTCGTTCCCGATCCACGACAAGATCAAGGTCAACGGATCGCACGCGCATCCTCTCTACAAGGCGCTGAAGAAGACGAAGGACGAGCACGGGCTGGGCGGGCCGGTGGCGTGGAACTTCGAGAAGTTCCTCGTGGCGCCGGACGGATCGGTCACCCGGTTCCGCCCGCCGACCAAGCCGGACGACCCCGCGGTCATCGCCGCGATCGAGGCCGCGCTGGGCTGATCAGGCCTGCTGCTTCTCGGCCCAGACCTGGCGCGCCACCTGGGCGAACGCCTCGGGCGGCTGCGCACCGCTCACGCCGTAGCGGCCGTCGATCACGAAGAACGGCACCCCGCCGATGCCGTAGGCCTGCGCCTGCGCCTGGTCGGCGCGCACGGCGTCGAGGTAGGCGTCCGATTCGAGCGCCTCGCGGGCCGCGGCGCCGTCGAGCCCGATCTCCTCGGCCAGCGCGACGAGCTCGTCGACGCGCCCCACGTGCCTGCCCTCCACGAAGTACGCCGACAGCAGCCGCTCCTTCATCTCGAGTTGGCGGCCGTGCGCCTTCGCGAAGTGGATCAGCTCGTGCGCCTTCACCGTGTTCGTGTGCTGCTGCAGGTCGAAGCGGTAGTGCAGCCCCGCCCCCTCGGCGATCTGCGAGACCCGGTCGTTCATCGCCCGGGCCTCGTCGATCGAGATGCCCTTGTGCGCGGCGAGGAACTCGGCCGAGCTCCCCTCGAAGTCCACGGGCGTATCGGGCGAGAGCTCGAAGGAGTGGTACTCGATCTCCACGCGCGGCGCGTCGTCGTCGCCGGCGGTCTCCGCGAGCCCCTTCTCGAGATTGCGCTTGCCGATGTAGCACCACGGGCAGGCGACGTCGCTCCAGATGTCGATCTTGATGGGGGCAGGCGAAAAGGTCATGTTCTTCTCAACGGATCGCGGGGCCCGGCATTCCCGTCTCCCGCGTCACGACGCGGTCGGCGCGTCCACGGCGCCGCCGAACCGTCTGTCGCGGTCGAGGTAGACCTGGATGCCGCGCCACAGCTCGGCGCGGCTGAAGTCGGGCCACAGCGTGTCGAGGAAGACCATCTCGGCGTACGCCGACTGCCACAGCAGGAAGTTCGAGGTGCGCTGCTCGCCGCTGGAGCGCAGGAACAGGTCGACATCGGGCATGTCGGGCACGTAGAGATGCCGCCGCAGCGTCTTCTCGGTGATCGCCCCGGGCGCGAGCCGCCCCTCCGCCGCCTCGTCCGCGATGCGCCGCACGGCGTCGACGATCTCGTTGCGCCCGCCGTAGTTCACGCACATCGTCAGGGTGAGCACGTCGTTGTCGGCCGTCAACTGCTCGGCGAAGCGCAGCTCCTTGATGACCGAGCGCCACAGCCGCGGCGTCCGCCCCGCCCACCGCACGCGCACGCCCCACTCGTTCAGCTGATCGCGGCGGCGGTGCAGCACGTCGCGGTTGAAGCCCATGAGGAAGCGCACCTCGTCGGGCGAGCGGCGCCAGTTCTCGGTCGAGAAGGCGTAGACCGACAGGTGCTTCACGCCGGCCTGGATCGCGCCGGCCACGACGTCGAGCAGCACCTCCTCCCCCGCGCGGTGCCCCTCGATGCGCGAGAGCCCGCGCCGGTTGGCCCAGCGCCCGTTGCCGTCCATCACGATCGCGACGTGGTTCGGCACGGCGCCGCCGAAGTCGGGCGGACGCACGCCCGTCCAGTCGATCGGCCGGTACGGCACGGCGTCGGGGTGTGTGTACGGCTTGCTCAACGCTTTCCTCCGAGTTGCGGGAGCGCGCGCAGCCCGCGCTCGAGGGTCCACTGCACATAGGCCGACACGAGACCGGATGCCGCGCCCAGCTCGCGCTCGTCGGCACGGTCCACGACGTCCCACTCCCCCGCCATGAGCGCGCGCAGCAGCTCGAGCGTGCGGCGGTCGACGCGCGGACTGCCGGCCGGCGCGCAGGACGGGCACACGGTGCCGCCCAGCTGCGACACGAACGCGTCGTGCGGGCCCGGCGCCCCGCAGCGCGCGCAGTCGCCGAGCGCGGGCGCCCACCCCGACAGCGACATCGCCCGCAGCAGGTACGAGCCCATGATGGCGGGGCTCGCGTGCTCGGCGCGCGAGAGCGCGCGCAGCGCACCCACGAGCAGGAAGTAGTGCTGGGGATCCGAGACGGCCTCGTTGAGCCGGTCGGCCGCCTCGACCATGGCGCTCCCGGCGGTGTACCGGTCGTAGTCGGCCGCGATCTCGGCGCCGTACGTGCCGAGCGAGTCCGCCTGCTGCACGATGTCGAGGCTCCGGCCGGCGAACAGCTGCGCGTCGACGACCATGAACGGCTCGAGCCGCGCGCCGAACTTCGACGACGTGCGGCGCACCCCCTTGGCCACCGCCCGCACCTTGCCGTGCCGGCGCGTCAGCAGCGTGACGATCCGGTCGGCCTCGCCCAGCTTGTGGGTGCGCAGCACGACGGCTTCGTCTCGGTAGGTGGGCACCGTCCGATTATCCGCCGCCGGATTGCGAGCGGCCTGGAGGCGCGGCGGGCGCGCCCTTCGCCCGCCTGGCACGATTGAGGGGTGGACGCGCCGATCTTCATCATCCCGCTGTGGGCCGACCTGCTCGCGGTCGCGCTCGGCGGCATCCAGGGCGCCGTGTTCGCCTCCGGCTTCCAGGGCCAGCGCCGCCTCGACTGGCTCGGCGTCGCGATCATCGGCATCATGCTCGGCATGGGCGGCGGCCTCATCCGCGACATCCTGCTCGGGGTGACGCCCGCGACCCTGCAGTCGAACTGGTACCTGCTCACGGCGGTCGCCGCCTCGCTCACGGGCATGCTCCTGGCGGGCGTGTTCCAGAAGCTGAACCGCCTCATCGTCGGGTTCGACGCCGTCGCCATGGGCCTGTTCGGGGCGGTGGGCACGTCGAAGGCGCTCGCGTACGGCCTGCCGATCGTGCCCGCGGTCTTCATCGGCATGTGCGCGGCCGTCGGCGGCGGCATCATCCGCGACATCGCGATGGGCCTGCCCGTGGCGATCATGCACGTCGGCTCGCTCTACGCGATCGCCGCGCTCGCGGGCGGGGCGGTGCTGGCCGGCGCATACCTGCTCGGGGCCGACATCATCGTGGCGGCCGTCATCGGCGCGACGGTCACGGCCCTCGTGCGCCTGCTGGCCGTGATCTTCGACCTCTCGCTGCCCGAGCAGCGCCGCATCCACCGCCGCAAGGTGGCGCTCGAGACGTCCGCGATCCCCGTCGTCACCGCCGAGGATGTGCGCGAGGGCGCGGACATCCCGCTCACCGGCGCGATCGTCGTGCCCGACGCCCCCGCGCCGCGGCGGCGGTGGTGGTTCCGCCGCCGCTGAGCCCGGTCAGGCCGCGACGAGCTCACGCTCGCGCGCGCGGATGGAGCGGTTCACGGCCGAGACGATCGCCTTGAGCGAGGCCATCGAGATGTCGCCGTCGATCCCCACGCCCCACAGTCGCTGCTCGTCCACCTGCAGCTCGACGTACGCCGCGGCCTGCGCGTCGCCCGAGGCGGCCATGGTGTGCTCGACGTAGTCGTACAGCGTCACCTCGTGACCGGCGTCGCGCAGCACCTCGAGGAACGCCGCGATGGGCCCGTTGCCCCGGCCGGCCACCGTGCGCTCCTCGTCGCCGTCGCGAAGGGTCACCGACAGCGCCACGTCGGCTCCCGTGCTCTGCGTCTGCGTCGAGAGGATCTCGAACCGGCCCCACCGCTCGGCCGGATCGGTCGCCGGCAGGTACTCGTCGCGGAAGATCCGCCAGATCTCCTCGCTCGTGACCTCGCCGCCCTCGGCGTCGGTGTGACTCTGCACGACGCCGGAGAACTCGATCTGCAGCCGGCGCGGCAGGTCGAGCGCGTGGTCGGCCTTCAGCAGGTACGACACCCCGCCCTTGCCCGACTGGGAGTTGACGCGGATGACGGCCTCGTAGGAGCGACCCAGGTCCTTCGGGTCGACGGGCAGGTACGGCACCGCCCACTCGATCTCGTCGACGGTGACGCCGGCCTCCCGCGCGCGCGTCTCCATCGCCTCGAAGCCCTTCTTGATGGCGTCCTGGTGCGATCCGCTGAACGCCGTGAAGACGAGATCCCCGGCCCACGGACTGCGCTCGGGCACGGGCAGCTGGTTGCAGAACTCGACCGTGCGCTTGATCTGGTCGATGTCGCCGAAGTCGATCTGCGGGTCGATGCCCTGCGTGAACATGTTGACGCCCAGCGCCACGAGGTCGACGTTGCCCGTGCGCTCGCCGTTGCCGAACAGGCAGCCCTCGATGCGATCGGCACCCGCCAGGTAGCCGAGCTCGGCGGCGGCGATGCCCGTGCCGCGGTCGTTGTGCGGGTGCAGCGAGATGATCACGTTCTCGCGGTGGTTCAGGTGCCGGCTCATCCACTCGATCGAGTCGGCGTAGACGTTGGGCGTGGCCATCTCGACCGTGGCGGGCAGGTTCACGATGAGCTTGCGCTCGGGCGTGGGGACGAGCACCTCCATCACGCGGTTGCAGATCTCCGCGGCGAACTCCAGCTCCGTGCCGGTGTACGACTCGGGCGAGTACTCGTAGTAGACGGTCGTCTCCGGGATCGTCGCCTCGTACTTCTTGCACAGCCGCGCGCCCTCGAGCGCGATGTCGATGATGCCCTGCTTGTCGGTGCGGAAGACGACGTCGCGCTGCAGCACGCTCGTGGAGTTGTACAGGTGCACGATCGCCTGGCGCGCGCCCCGGATCGCCTCGTACGTGCGGGCGATGAGGTGCTCGCGCGCCTGCGTGAGCACCTGGATCGTGACGTCCTCGGGGATCGCGTCGTCCTCGATGAGGTGCCGCACGAAGTCGAAGTCGGTCTGGCTCGCCGACGGGAAGCCGACCTCGATCTCCTTGTAGCCCATTTTCACGAGCAGGTCGAACATCACCCGCTTGCGCTGGGGGTCCATCGGATCGATGAGCGCCTGGTTGCCGTCACGCAGGTCGACGGCGCACCAGCGCGGCGCCTTCTCGATGCGCTTGGACGGCCACGTGCGGTCGGGAAGGTCGACGGCGAACTGCTCGTGGTACGGCCGGTACCTGTGGACCGGCATGGGGGACGGCTGCTGACGGTTCTGCATGATCTGCTCTCTCTCGCAAGGAAGTGCGGGCCACGCGAGAACTCCGCGACGAGAGAGGCCCTAGATCGAGCTCTCGTCGCGGCGGCTAAGGAGAAGCAGACCGGCCAGACGCACGTCGCCAGACTACCACGCAATGTGCGCGGTGGAAGAGGCGCTCAGCGCTGAGGCCTGAGCATCCTGCTCAGCGTCGGACTGAGCGCGGATCCTCCGGTGCCCTCAGAAGCCGAGGCGCCCGAGCTGCTTCGGGTCGCGCTGCCACTCCTTGGCCACGCGCACGTGCAGCGCGAGGTAGACGCGGGTGCCCAGCAGCGGCTCCAGCTGCGCGCGGGCGCGGGCGCCCACGTCCTTCAGCCGCGCACCCTTGCGCCCGATGATGATCGCCTTCTGGCTGTCGCGCTCGACGACGATGTTCGCGAAGACGTCGGTGAGGTCGTCGCGGCCCTCGCGCGGCGCGATGTCCTCGATCGTGACCGCGATCGAGTGCGGCAGCTCGTCGTGCACGCCCTCCAGCGCCGCCTCGCGGATGATCTCGGCGATCCGGTCCTCCACCGTCTCGTCGGTCACGACGCCCTCCGGGTAGAGGGCTGGTCCCTCCGGCAGGAGCGCGAGCAGCTCGTCGGTGAGCACGTCGAGCTGCTCGCCCGAGACGGACGACAGCGGGATGACGGCGGCCCAGTCCTCGCGCAGGGCGTTCACCTCGAGCAGCCGCTCCATGATCTCGTCCTTCGTCGCGGCGTCGGTCTTCGTGACGAGCGCGACCTTCTTCGCGCGCGGGTACCCGTCGAGCGACTCGACGATGCGGCGGTCGCCCGGCCCGACCTTCTCGGTGGCCGGCGCGCAGAACGCGATCACGTCGACGTCGCCGAGCACCTGCTCGACGAGGTCGTTGAGGCGCTGCCCCAGCAGGGTGCGCGGTCGGTGCAGGCCCGGGGTGTCGACGATCACCAGCTGCCCGGCGGGCCGGTTCAGGATCCCGCGGATGGCGCGGCGCGTCGTCTGCGGCTTCTCGCTCGTGATCGCGACCTTCTCGCCGACGAGCGCGTTGGTGAGCGTCGACTTGCCCACGTTCGGGCGGCCGACGAACGTCACGAATCCGCTGCGGTGCTCAGTCATCCGAGCGTTCCTTCCCCTTGCGGCCGCGGACGACCGGTGTCTCCCCCGTGGTGGTGCGCGCGCCGGGCACGACGATCTCGCCCGTGCGCGGATGACGCGAGCGCGCCTCCGCGAGGGCGCGCAGGCCCTCGCCGGCCTCGACGAAGACCGTCGCGAGGCCGCGCCCGCGACCGCGCGAGGTGCCGCCCGTGATGACGAGGCCGTCGATCTCCACCGTCTCGCCCGGCTGCGGCACGTGGCCCAGCGCCTTGCCCAGCAGGCCGCCGATCGAGTCGACGTCCTCGTCCTCGAGCTCGATGCCGAACAGGTCGCCGACCTCCGCGAGCGACAGGCGCGCGGCGACGCGGTAGCTGCCGTCGCCCAGCTCCACGACCTCGGTCGTGCGGGGGTCGTACTCGTCCGAGATCTCGCCGACGAGCTCCTCGATGAGGTCCTCGAGCGTGACGATGCCGGCGATGCCGCCGTACTCGTCGACGACGAGGCACACGTGCACGGCCTCGCGCTTCATCTGCTGCAGCAGCGTCTCGGCGCGCATCTGCTCGGGAACGAACACGGCGGGGCGGGCCAGCGGACGCACGCTCGCATCGCGCCAACCCGGGGTGTCGCGGAAGCCGAACTGCACGAGATCCTTCAGGTACAGCACGCCCACGACGTCGTCGACCTCGCCGTCGACGACCGGCATGCGCGAGATCCCCGTGTCGAGGAAGGCCTGCAGCGCCTCGCGCGTGGTCACCGACGCGTCCACCGTGATCATCTCGGTGCGGGGCACCATGACGGCGCGCACCACCTGATCCGTGAAGTCGAACACCGAGTGCACGAGGTCGCGGTCGTCGTCGTCGATGAGGTCGTTCGAGGCCGCCTCGTCGACCATGCTCAGCAGCTGCTCCTCGGACTCGAAGCTGCGGCGGCCTCGGCCCGGCGTGACCGTCGCGCCGATGCCGACGAGCAGGCGCGCCACGGGCCCGAGCACGATGCGCACGCCGTGCACGAACGGCGCCGTCGAGCGCAGCAGCGGCTCGGAGTGGCGGCGCCCGACCGAGCGGGGGCTGGAGAACACCGCGACGAACGAGATGCCCGTCATGGCCAGCGCGGCCGCGAGCAGCGCCCACCAGATGCTCTCGAACAGCAGCGTGAACGCCGCGGTCACGAGCACGGCGGCGGATGTCTCCGACAGCACGCGCACGAACGCCACGGCGTCGCCGTGCGCGTCGGGGTCGTCCGCGATGCGGCCGAGGGCGCGGGCCTGGGCGGGGCGCGCCTCGGCGGCGAGGTCGAACAGGTCGCCGCGCGAGGTGACCGAGAGCGCGGCGTCGATCGCCGACATGAGGCCGCCGAGCAGGACGAGCAGCAGCGCGGCGAGGAAGAGGAGCGTCTCGACCATCACCGGGTGCGGCGGCGTTCCTCGGCCGCGAAGCCCGCGATGAGCTCCTTCTGCAGGCCGAACATCTCCCGCTCCTCGTCCGGCTCGGCGTGGTCGAAGCCGAGCAGGTGCAGCAGGCCGTGCGTCGTGAGCAGGATGAGCTCGTCCATCGTCGAGTGCCCCGCGGCCTCGGCCTGGGTCTCGGCCACCTGCGGGCACAGCACGATGTCGCCGAGCAGCCCGGCGGGCGTCGGCTCCTCCTCGGACCCGGGCCGCAGCTCGTCCATCGGGAAGCTGAGCACGTCGGTCGGGCCCGGCTCGTCCATCCACTGCACGTGCAGCGCCTCCATGGCGCCCTCGTCCACGAGCACGATGGCGACGTCGGCGTCGGGGCTGACGCGCAGCTCGCCCAGGTTGAACTGGGTCAGGCGCAGGAGAACCGACTCGTCGACCTCGAACCCCGACTCGTTGTTGATGTCGATCATGAGCGTCCTCCGTGCCCTCGTGCCTGGCGATCGCGGCGGATGGCGCCGCGACGCTCCGCGCGGTTCGCGAACTCCCGCGCCTCCTCGCGCTCGTGCTGCAGCGCGGTGCGCCGCTCGTCGTACTCGCTGTACGCGTCGACGATCCTGCCGACGAGCGTGTGCCGCACGACGTCGTCGCTCGACAGTCGGGCGAAGTGGATGTCGTCCACCCTGTCGAGGATGCGCGTCACCAGCCGCAGCCCCGACGTGCCGCCCGGCAGGTCGACCTGCGTGATGTCGCCCGTGACGACCATGCGCGTGCCGAACCCGAGCCGCGTCAGGAACATCTTCATCTGCTCGGGCGTGGTGTTCTGCGCCTCGTCGAGCACGACGAACGAGTTGTTCAGCGTGCGACCGCGCATGTACGCCAGCGGCGCGACCTCGATCGTGCCGCTGGCGATGAGCTTGGGCACGAGCTCCGGATCCATCATCTCGTTGATGGCGTCGTAGAGCGGGCGCAGGTACGGATCGATCTTGTCGGTCAGCGTGCCGGGCAGGAAGCCGAGCCGCTCCCCCGCCTCGACCGCCGGGCGCGTGAGGATGATCCGCTCCACCTCGCGGCGCTGCAGCGCCTGGACCGCCTTCGCCATGGCGAGGTAGGTCTTGCCGGTGCCGGCGGGGCCGATGCCGAACACGATGGTGTTCTCGTCGATCGCGTCGACGTAGGCCTTCTGGCCGGCCGTCTTGGGCCGGATCACGCGACCGCGCGACGACAGGATCGCCTCGCCCATCACATCGCGCGGGCGCGGACCGCCCTCCTCGCGCATCATGCGCGCCGACGATGCGACGTCCGCCGGCGCGAGGTCGTGGCCGCCGCGCGCGAGCGCGAGCAGCTCGTCCACGAGCGCGCGGGCGGCGCGGACGGCCGCCTCCTCGCCCGTGAGCGTGATCTCGTTGCCGCGCACGTGCACATCGACGTCGGGATGCGCGCTCTCCACCATCCGCAGCAGCCGGTCCTGGGGGCCGAGCAGCTGCACCATGGCCACGCCGTCGGCGTAGACGCGGTCGGTGTACGGGCCGGGATCAGCCAACGAGTCTCTTCTCCTCGAGTCCACCGGCCAGCACATGCGCATGGACGTGGAAGACGGTCTGCCCGGCGCCGGCACCGGTGTTGAAGATCAGGCGGTAGTCGCCGTCCGCGTGCTCGGCGGCGACGCGGCCGGCCATCGCGATGACCTCGGCGAGCAGCGCGGGATCGCCCGCCGCGAGCTCGGAGACGTCGCGGTACCGCTGCGTCTTGGGGATCACGAGCAGGTGCACCGGCGTCTGGGGCGCGATGTCGCGCAGCACGAAGACGTGCTCGTTCTGCGCGACGATCTCGCCGGGGATCTCGCCCTGCAGGATCCGGGTGAAGAGGGACGGCTCGCTCATGTCCTCAAGTCTAGTGACGCGGGATCGGACCGCGTCGGTGCTCCCGCTCTCGGGGCCGCTCACCAGCGACCCAGGCGCGCGTTCAGCACGGCCAGCGCCGCGGGGCCCGCCGTCGACGTGCGCAGCACCGTGGCACCCAGGCGCGCCCGCGCGGCGCCCGCGGCCTCGAGCCGCTCGAGCTCCTCGGGCGCGATCCCGCCCTCCGGCCCCACGACGAGCAGGATCTCGTCGGCGTCGTCCACCGGCGCCGTGCTGAGCGCGGCGTCGGTCCACGGGTCGAGCACGAGCATGCGCGCGCCGCCCGCGCGCGCGGCGAGCTGCGCGGTCGTGACGGGCTCGGCCACCTCCGGGACCCACGAGCGGTGCGCCTGCTTGGCCGCCTCGCGCACGATCGCCTGCCAGCGCTCGCGGCCCTTCCGCGCCTTGGGTCCCTCCCACCGCGAGACGCTGCGCGCGGCCTGCCACGGGATCACCTCGTCGACGCCCAGCTCGGTGGCCGCCTGCACGGCCAGCTCGTCGCGGTCGCCCTTCGCGAGCGCCTGTGCGAGCACGAGGCGCGGGCGGACCGGCGCCTCCTCGCTGCGGCCGCTCACCCGGATGCGCACGTGCTTGGGGTCGGCCGCGACGACCTCGCCGTCCAGACGCACGCCCCGGCCGTCGCCGACCGTGACGGCCTCGCCCGGGCGGACGCGGCGCACCGCGGCGGCGTGATGGGCCTCGGCGCCCGTCAGCTCGATCTCGTCGCCGACCGCGGCCGCCGCGGCGGACTCGTCGAGGAAGTGCAGCGCCACGATCAGTTGCGGAAGCGGTCGCGCAGCTTGGCGAACAGGCCCTGGTGGTGCTCGGAGAGGCGCGGCGCCTGCGGCCGCTGGCGCTGCGCCAGCTCCTCCACGAGGGCGCGCGTCTTCGCGTCGAGCTTGGTCGGCGTCATCACCCGCACGCCGAGGCGCAGATCGCCGCGACGTCCCGAGCGCAGGCCGGTGATGCCCCGGCCCTCGATGCGCAGCTCGTCGCCGGACTGCACGCCGGGGCGCAGTTCCAGCTCGATCGGGCCGTCGAGCCCGTCCACCGTCACCTGCGTGCCGAGGATCGCGTCGGTCATCGCGACCTCGACGACGGCGGTGAGGTCGTCGCCCTCGCGCCCGAAGACCGGGTGCGGCTCGATCTCGACCTGCAGGTAGAGGTCGCCGTTCGGGCCGCCGGCCTCGCCGACCTCGCCCGAGCCGGGCAGCTGCAGCCGCAGGCCGCTCTCGACGCCGGCGGGGATGTCGACCGAGACGGTGCGGCGGGCGCGGACGCGGCCGTGGCCGTGGCACGTGGGGCACGGCGCGGGGATGACCGTGCCGTAGCCCTGGCACGATCCGCACGGCTGCGTCGTGACCATGTTGCCGAGCAGGCTGCGCACCTGCGTGCGCACCTGGCCCGATCCGCCGCACACGTCGCAGCGCTCGGGATGCGTGCCCGGCTGGCAGCACGAGCCCTGGCAGGTCTCGCACAGCACGGCGGTGTCGACCTCGATGTCGCGGTGCGCGCCGAAGACGACGTCGCCCAGGTCGAGCGTGAGGCGCACGAGCGCGTCCTCGCCCCGCTGGCGCCGGTCGCGAGGGCGCCCGGCCCTGCCCCCCGCCGACCCGAAGAAGGTCTCGAAGATGTCGCCGAACCCGCCGAAACCGCCGCCGCCGAACGGCGACTCGTCGCCGCCCATGTCGTACCGCCGGCGCTGCTCCGGATCGCTCAGCACGTCGTAGGCGTGCGTGACCGCCTTGAACTTCTCGGCCGCGTCCGGGCTCGGGTTGACGTCGGGGTGCAGCTGACGCGCCAGCTTGCGGTAGGCGCGCTTGATCTCCTCGTCGCTCGCCTCGCGTGAGACGCCCAGAACCTCGTAGTGGTCTGCCACAGTCGCCTTTCCGGGACCGCCCGAGCGGTCCGTCGCCGTGTCCGTCGCGCCTCAGCGGCGCGCGGCATCCTCGTCCAGCAGCCTCGTCAGGTAGCGGGCGACCGCCCGCGCCGCCGACAGGTTGCTGGGATAGTCCATGCGGGTCGGCCCCATCACGCCCACGCGGGCCGTGCCGATCCGCGAGTCGTAGTCGCTCGCCACGATCGAGGCGTCGCCCAGGCCGAACGGCTCGTTCTCGCGCCCGATGCTCGCCGCCAGGCCCTGGTCGTCGGGCTGCATCTCCGACATCAGCCGCAGCAGGGTGACCTGCTCCTCGATCGCCTCCAGCAGCGGGTGGATGCTGCCGCGGAAGTCCTGCTCGCGGCGCGCGAGCGTGGCCGCCCCCGCCATCACGAGCCGGTTCTGGCGGAACTCCGCCAGCTCCTCCGCGATCACCCGCGCGAGTTCGCGCAGCGTGGCGGCCAGGCGGTCCGCGGGGTCCGCGGAGCCCTCGAGCACCGCGGCGACGCGCTCCGAGCCCTCGCCGACCGAGCGCTCGGTGACGAGGGTGGCGAGCTGCGCGCGCAGCAGCGCCACGTCGGCGTCCTCGAGCGCGGCCGGCACGACGACGATGCGCTGCGAGACGCGCCCCGTGTCGGTGACGAGGATCACGAGCAGCCGCGAGCGCTCGAGCGCCACGAGCTCGAGGTGCGTCACGTTCGCGCGGGCGAACGACGGGTACTGCACGAGCGCGACCTGGCCGGTCAGCTGCGTGAGCAGGCGCACGGTGCGCGCGAGGAGGTCGTCGAGGTCCTGCGGATCGGCGAGGAACGTCGAGATGGCGGCGCGCTGCGCCGGCGTGAGGGGGCGGATCTCGGCGAGGTGGTCGACGAACACGCGGTACCCCTTGTCGGTGGGCACGCGCCCGGAGGACGTGTGCGGCGCCGTGATGAGGTCCTCGTCCTCGAGCATCGCCATGTCGTTGCGGATCGTCGCGGCCGAGACATCGAAGGCGTGGCGCTCGACGATCGCCTTGCTGCCCACCGGCTCGTGCGTGTCGACGTAGTCCTGCACGATGGCGCGGAGCACCTGCAGGCCTCGTTCGGTGACCATCGCGCTCCCTTCTGGCACTCGATCCTGACGAGTGCCAATTCTAGCCGCTCGGGCCGGGAACCGGCGGCTCAGTCGGTCAGCGCGCGCACCACGGCATCGGCCAGCAGCCGCCCCTTGAGCGTCAGCACGATGCGCCCGCGGAGGGCGGCGGGACCCTCGACGAGCTCGTCGGCGATCAGCCTCGCCACGGCCTCGCGCCGCACGGCGGGCACCGTGGCCAGCTCCAGTCCCTCGCGGATGCGGCTCTCCAGCAGCACCCGCTCGAGCAGGCGCGCCGCCTCGTCCGGCCGCTCGCGAGCCGCCGCCGGGGACTCCCCGCCGGCGAGCCGCTGCGCGTACGCGGCGGGGTGCTTCACGTTCCACCAGCGCAGGCCGGCGACGTGGCTGTGCGCGCCCGGACCGAAGCCCCACCAGTCCTGCCCACGCCAGTAGTTCAGGTTGTGCCGCGAGCGGTGCTCCGGCCCGCGCGACCAGTTCGACACCTCGTACCAGTCGAAGCCGGCCGCCGCGAGGCGGGCGTCCGCGAGCTCGTACATGTCGGCCTGCACGTCGCCGTCCGGCTCCGGCACCTCGGCGCGCGCGATCTGCCTGGCGAGCTTCGTGCCCTCCTCGATGATGAGCGCGTAGGCCGAGACGTGGTCGGGCTCGAGCGCCAGCGCCGCGTCGAGCGATGCCGACCAGTCGCCCAGGGTCTCCCCCGGCGCGCCGTAGATCAGGTCGACGCTCACGTCGAGGCCCGCGCCGCGCGCGGCGGCCACCGCCGTGCCCACGTTGGCGGGCATGTGCGTGCGGTCGAGCGCCGCGAGCACGCGCGGCACGGCCGACTGCATGCCGATCGACATGCGGGTGACGCCGGCCGCGGCGAGCTCATGCGCGACGGCGTCGGTGACGGTGTCGGGATTGGCCTCCACGGTGACCTCGACCCCCGGCTGCAGCCCGAACGCCTCGCGCACCGCGGCCAGCATCCTGGCCAGGTCGCCGGCCGGCAGCAGCGTGGGCGTGCCGCCGCCGAAGAACACCGTGCTGGCCGGACGCATCGCGCCCGCGCCGCCGAGCACGCCCGCGGCGAGCTCGACCTCGCGGATCAGCGTGTCGGCGTACATGTCCTGCCGTGCCCCGCGCAGCTCGGTCGCCGTGTAGGTGTTGAAGTCGCAGTAGCCGCAGCGCACGCGGCAGAACGGCACGTGCAGGTACACCCCGAGCTCCGCCTCGCGGTCGACGGGGAGGTCGGCGGGCAGCGCTCCGTCGACGGGTGCGGGGTCGCCCAGGGGCAGCGCCGCGCCCATCAGGTGCGCGCCGCCTTCGATGTCGGCCCGCGCATCAGGACGGCGTCGCGAACAGCGGCGAGATCGCGCGCAGGTAGCGGTCGAAGAGCGCGCGGCGACGGCGGCGGATCAGGCCGGGGAACAGCCGGCCCAGCGGCCGCGTGGGGCGGTCGAAGGCGCGCACCGTGAACCACACCTCGTCGTTCTCGCGCCACTCGATCATGAACGACTCCTCGCCGCTCACCACCGATCCGCCCACCGTGCCGAGCGCGAAGCCCACGCGACGCTGCTCCTCGACGACGAAGATCACGCGCAGCTCGCCGCCCGCGTGGTGCCCGTGCACCCGGCCCTGCAGGCGCACGGTGGCGCCGGCGCTCACGAGGGGCGTGCCCTCGGCGTCGAAGCGCTGCTCGCTCTCGCCGAAGCGCTCGCCGCCGTCCATGCCGGCCGGCGCGATCGGCCGGCCCTCGCCGTCGAAGCTCACGCCGGTGTACGCGGGACCGGCCGCGGGGCGCACCTCGAGCACGTGCAGCTGCGCGCCGCGCTGCGCCGCCCACGACAGCAGCTCCTCGGCGGCCGCGCGGAAGCGCTCCTCGCCGCTGCCGATGCGCCACTCCGCCGCCGCCGGAATGCTCTTCTCCGGCGGGTACTGCAGCAGGTCGTCGGCCTGCGTGCCGCCGACGGCGGCGTAGTCGACGGTCTCGTCTCGGAACGTGCCCCGGCGCATGGTCACAGCCTACCCAGGGCTACTTGCCCTTGGTCTCGACGTCGCCCGAGAGCGCCGCGATGAACGCCTCCTGCGGCACCTCGACGCGGCCGACCATCTTCATGCGCTTCTTGCCTTCCTTCTGCTTCTCGAGCAGCTTGCGCTTGCGCGTGATGTCGCCGCCGTAGCACTTGGCGAGCACGTCCTTGCGGATCGCGCGGATGTTCTCGCGCGCGATGATCCGGGCGCCGATCGCGGCCTGGATCGGCACCTCGAACTGCTGCCGCGGGATGAGCTTGCGCAGCCGCTCCGTCATCGTCGTGCCGTACGAGTACGCCTTGTCGCGGTGCACGATGGCGCTGAACGCGTCGACGCGGTCGCCCTGCAGCAGGATGTCGACCTTCACGAGGTCGGCCTCCTGCTGACCGGCCGGCTCGTAGTCGAAGCTCGCGTAGCCCTGCGTGCGGCTCTTCAGCTGATCGAAGAAGTCGAAGACGATCTCGCCGAGCGGGATCGTGTACTTCAGCTCCACGCGCTCCTCGGAGAGGTAGTCCATCCCCTCCAGGCTGCCGCGACGGTTCTGGCACAGCTCCATGACTGTGCCGACGTAGTCCTTGGGCGTGAGGATCGACGCGCGCACGATCGGCTCGCTCACCGCGCCGATCTTGCCCTCCGGGTACTCGCTCGGGTTCGTGACGACGATGCGCTGGCCCGTCTCCGTGAGCACCTCGTAGATCACGCTCGGCGCGGTCGTGATGAGGTCGAGGCCGAACTCGCGCGAGAGGCGCTCCGTGACGATCTCGAGGTGCAGCAGGCCGAGGAAGCCGCAGCGGAAGCCGAACCCGAGCGCCACCGAGGTCTCGGGCTCGTACACGAGCGCGGCATCCGAGAGCTTGAGCTTGTCGAGCGCCTCGCGCAGCTCCGGATAGTCGCTCGCGTCGATCGGGTACAGACCCGAGAACACCATGGGCTTCGGCTCCACGTAGCCCGCGAGCGCGTCGGTCGCGGGCTTGCGCGCGTTCGTGACCGTGTCGCCCACCTTCGACTGGCGCACGTCCTTCACGCCGGTGATGAGGTAGCCCACCTCGCCGACGCCGAGGCCGCGGGTGGGCTGCGGCTCGGGGCTCGACACGCCGATCTCGAGCAGCTCGTGCGTCGCCTGCGTCGACATCATCTGCACGCGCTCGCGCGGCTCGAGCCGCCCGTCCACCATGCGCACGTACGTGACGACGCCGCGATAGGCGTCGTAGACCGAGTCGAAGATCATGGCGCGCGCCGGCGCGTCGGCGTCACCGACCGGCGCCGGGATCTCCCCCACGAGCCGATCCAGCAGTGCGTCCACGCCCTGCCCCGTCTTGCCCGACACCCGCAGCACGTCGGCGGGGTCGCCGCCGATGAGGTCGGCGAGCTCCTTCGCGAACCGCTCCGGATCCGCGGCCGGCAGGTCGATCTTGTTGAGCACCGGGATGATCGTGAGGTCGTTCTCGAGCGCCATGTAGAGGTTCGCGAGGGTCTGGGCCTCGATGCCCTGCGCCGCGTCCACGAGCAGGATGGCGCCCTCGCAGGCGGCGAGCGAGCGCGAGACCTCGTAGCTGAAGTCGACGTGCCCCGGCGTGTCGATCATGTTGAGCGCATACGTGGTGCCGTCGACCTCCCACGGGATCCGCACCGCCTGGCTCTTGACCGTGATGCCGCGCTCGCGCTCGATGTCCATCCGGTCGAGGTACTGCGCGCGCATGTCGCGGTCGGCGACCACGCCCGTCAGCTGCAGCATGCGGTCGGCCAGGGTGGACTTGCCGTGGTCGATGTGGGCGATGATGCAGAAATTGCGGATGCGCTCGGGCGGCGTCGCGGCGGGCTCGAGCGGATTCAGGGCGCGTGGAGACATGTTCGTCCGATTCTACGGTGTGCGACCTGTCCGCCCCTGCGCGGGTCCATCCGAGCAGATCGCTCAGACACGCCCGGGGTGCATCACTCACAATCAGCGAATTGATTCATAACGATTGATCACGGTTTCCTCACGAAGTACGGCTCCGTAACATCCCCGGAACATTCGGTGTGTGACAGTGACCAACTATGAATGGGGGTCGTCCCCGGACGGCAGCGACGAAGAGCCCTCGACGCGTCCCCAGCATCACCCAACCCAAGGAGAAGGAATGCGTCTGCGACGTATCTATGGCGGAGTGGCTGCTGCGGCCGCGCTCGGCCTGGCCCTCACGGCCTGCGCCCCCGCCGACAGCGGCGACAACGGTGACGGCGGCGACGACACCACCAGCCAGTCCATCGCGGTGACGGTCGGCCCGAACGACTTCATCAGCTACAACGGCTTCACGCCCGAGACGTACTCGACGTACAACTCGGCGATCGTGGACCAGCTGAAGGCCGGCTTCGCGTACTTCGGTCCCGACGGCTCGATCGTCCCGAACGAGGACCTCGGCTCGTACGAGGTCGTCTCGGAGGACCCGATGGTCATCGAGTTCACCATCAGCGACGACGCTGTGTGGTCGGACGGCACGCCGATCACGGTCGCCGACGCGATCCTCGCCTGGGGCATCCAGAACGCCAACCTCACCTCGGGCGACGCCCCGCTGTTCAACTCGGTCTCGCAGGACCTCGGCGACACCATCCCCGCCGGCCCCCAGGGCGACCCGACGGGCAAGACCTTCACGGTCGAGTTCGCCAACCCCGACCCCGACTACGCGATCCAGTCGTACATCGTCGACCCGGCGCACGTGGTGGCCGAGCAGGTCGGCATGACCGTCGAGGAGCTCTCCGAGGCGATCCTCGCGGGCGACGCCGAGGCTCTCGCCCCGGCCGCCGAGTTCTGGAACACCGGCTGGCACACCGAGCCCGGCACGCTGCCCGACGCCGAGCTCATCCCCTCGTCGGGTCCGTACATCCTCGACTCGTGGAGCGCCACGCAGTCGGTGACGCTGAAGGCCAACCCCGAGTACTACGGCGAGCAGCTGGCGCCGAAGAACGACGAGATCGTCTTCCGCTTCATCGAGCAGGACGCCATGCCCCAGGCGCTCGAGAACGGCGACGTCGACGTCATCGCCCCGCAGCCCACGGTCGACACGATCGCGCAGCTCGAGGAGATCGGCGACGCGGCCAGCATCTACACCGGCCCGACGCTGACGTGGGAGCACCTCGACTTCAACTTCGTCGAGGGCTCGCTGTTCGCCGACAACCTGGAGCTGCGCAAGGCCTTCGCCATGTGCGTGCCGCGCCAGCAGATCGTCGACAACCTCATCAAGCCGCTCGACCCCGAGGCCGAGGTCATGAACGCCCGCGAGGTGTTCCCCTTCCAGGAGACCTACGACGAGGTCGTCAGCGAGTCCTACGACGGCCAGTACGACGAGGTCGACGTCGAGGGCGCGAAGGCGATCGTCGAGGCGGAGGGTGCCACCGGCGCCGAGGTCCGCATCGGCTACTCGGCTCCGAACCCCCGCCGCACCGACGAGGTCGCCATGATCAAGGCGTCGTGCGACAAGGCCGGCTTCAACATCGTCGACGCGGGCAACCCGGACTTCTTCCAGCCGGGCGGCACGCAGGAGCGCGGTGACTACGAGGTCGCGCTGTTCGCGTGGGCCGGTTCGGGCCAGATCACCTCGGGCCAGAACATCTACGCGACGGACAAGCCGCAGAACTACGGCGGCTACTCGAACCCCGAGGTCGACGCCGCGTGGACGACCCTCGCCTCGACGCTCGACACCGACGTGCACCTCGAGCAGACCAAGGTGATCGAGAAGCTGCTGTGGGACACGCTGTACGGCATCCCGCTGTTCGCCCACCCGGGCGTTGACGCCGCGGCCTCGAACATCGAGGGCGTGGAGCGCACCACCACCCAGAGCGGCATCAGCTGGAACGCGCACAACTGGAGCCGCGCAGAGTAATCTGCCGGCCTGATGCACCGGCGGTGTGGCCCGGCTCCTCGGAGCCGGGCCACACTCCCGTGAGCGCGACCGAGAGGTCGCCGTCGCGGGAGGCCGACAACCAAGGACTCTTATCTCGTGCTCATCTTCATCCTCAGACGCCTCGCCGCGGCCGTGGGCATCATGCTGGCCTCGTCGGTGCTCATGTACGTCCTCGCGATCAACTCCGGCGATCCCCTCGCCGACCTGCGCGAGAGCAACGCTGACAACCGCGAGCTGCTCATCCAGCAGCGCATCGAGTACATGAACCTCGACATGCCCTGGTACCAGCGGTACTTCACCTGGCTCACCGGCGTCGGCAAGTGCGTCGTCGGCGCCTGCGACCTCGGCCTCAACCGCAGCGGCCAGGACGTGGCCGCGCAGCTCGGCCAGGCGGCCAGCTCCACCCTGCAGCTCGTCTTCCTCGCCACGATCATCGCCCTCGTCGTGGGCATCGCCATCGGCGTCCTGACCGCCGTGCGTCAGTACTCCGGGCTGGACTACGCCGTGACGCTGCTGACCTTCCTGTTCTTCTCGCTGCCGGTGTTCTGGGCCGCCGTGCTCTTCAAGGAGTACCTCGCCATCGGCTACAACGACTGGCTTGCGGATCCGCAGTTCACCCCCGTCGAGATCGCCATCATCGCGATCGTCGCGGGCCTGCTGATGCAGGTGTTCCTGGCCGGCTCGCTGAAGCGCCGCCTCCTCACCTTCGCGATCACCGCGGCCTTCTTCGCGGTCGCGATCCCCACGCTGCTCGCGCTGGACTACTTCCGTGAGCCGAAGCTCGGCTTCGTCGGCGTGGCCCTGCTCACCGTCGCCGCCGCACTGACGATCGTGGTGCTCAGCGTGGGCCTGCAGAACCGCAAGGTGCTGTACCCCGTGCTCATCACGGCCGGCATCGTCATCGTGATGCAGTTCGCGCTGGTGAACGTGTTCATCTACTACATGAACTGGTGGATCATCATCGGCGGCCTCGCGCTGGCCGTCGCGGTGCCCTGGGTCATCGCGCATTACATGGGCGGCCGCTACCGCACCGTCGCGATCGGCGCGAGCGTGGCCACCGGCGTCATCGGCGCGGGCCTGACGGTGCTCGACCACGTGTTCCGCACCTGGCCGAGCTTCCTCGACAAGAAGCCGCGCCCGATCTCGACGATCGGCTCGCACACACCGAACTTCACGGGCGACTTCTGGCAGGTCTTCCTCGACCACGCCACCCAGCTGCTGCTGCCGACGCTGGTGCTCACCGTGATCTCGCTGGCCAGCTACAGCCGCTACACGCGCAGCTCGATGCTCGAGGTGAACCGTCAGGACTTCATCCGCACCGCGCGCGCCAAGGGGGCGCCCGAGCGCATCGTGATCTTCCGTCACGCGCTGCGCAACGCCCTCATCCCCATCACCACGATCGCCGCGTTCGACTTCGCCGGCCTCATCGGCGGCGCCGTCATCACCGAGCGCGTGTTCGGCTGGACCGGCATGGGCGCGATGTTCAGCACGGGGCTCTCGCAGGTCGACCCCGCGCCGGTCATGGCGTTCTTCCTGGTCACCGGCCTGGCCGCGATCGTCTTCAACATGCTGGCGGACATCTTCTACGCCGTCCTGGACCCGAGGATCCGAGTATGAGCACCACCGACAGCCACAACTCCGCACCGGTCACGTCGACGGACATCTACGACCTCGCCGAGGCCGAGGACGCCGCGCTCCTCAAGAAGAGCGCCAAGCCGCTCTCGCAGGGCCAGCTCGTCCGGCGCCGGTTCTTCCGCCACAAGGCGGCGATGATCTCGCTCGTCGTGATCCTGCTGATCGTCGGCGTCTCGTTCAGCTCCATGGGCTTCCTCGGGATCCCCGGCTGGTGGGACAAGAGCTACACGGACGCCGGCGAGGTCGTCAACGGCGGCGCCCCGACGCTCAGCCTCATCCCGACCTGGCTCGGCGGCGAGGGCATCCACCTCGGCGAGCACCCGTTCGGCCAGGAGAGCACGGGCAAGGACTACTTCGCGCTCGTCATGGTCGGCACCCAGCGCTCGATCATCATGGGCTTCGTGGTCGGGCTCATCTCGACCTTCATCGGCTCGGTCATCGGCGCGGTCTCGGGGTACTTCCGCGGCCGCACCGACTCGGTGCTGATGCGCATCACCGACGTCGTCATCGTCATCCCGCTGCTGGCGATCGCCGCCGCGCTGGGCCAGATCGCCGGCAACATCGGCAGCTCGGTGTTCCTCCTCGCCCTCATGATCGGCCTCATCTCGTGGACGGGACTCGCGCGCCTCGTCCGCGGCGAGATCCTCTCGCTGCGCGAGCGGGAGTTCGTCGCCGCCGCCCAGTCGATGGGCGCCGGCGCGGGCCGGATCATCTTCCAGCACCTGATGCCCAACACGGTCGGCGTCATCATCGTGAACGCCACGTTCGCGATCGCGAGCGCCATCCTGCTCGAGAGCTCGCTGTCGTTCCTGGGCTTCGGCGTGCGCCCGCCCGAGACCTCGCTCGGCCTGCTGATCGACCAGTACCAGGGCGCGTTCACCAACCGGCCGTGGCTGTTCTGGTGGCCGGGCGGGATCATCCTCGCCTTCGCCCTCGCCGTGAACTTCCTCGGCGACGGCCTGCGCGACGCCTTCGACCCGCGTCAGACGGGCCGGATCAAGCGCGCCGGCCTGTTCGACTGGTCGGGACGCAACAAGCAGGCGCCCGCCGCGGCCATCGCGGCACCCCAGGTCGAGATCCAGCCCGGCCCCAGCAACCCCGACGCCGCCGACACCGAAGGCGGATACGACATGGACAAGGGAGGCCGCGCATGACCGCCGTCGATCCGAACGCGGCACCCGCGCTCTCGTTCACCGATCTGAACGTCCGCTTCGCCACCGAGGGCGGCATCGTCCACGCCGTGAAGGGCCTCTCGCTCGACGTGAAGCCCGGCGAGGTCGTGGCGCTCGTGGGCGAGTCGGGCTCGGGCAAGTCGGTCACCTCGACCGCGGCCATGGGCCTGCTGCCGCCGAACGCCGCCGTGACGGGCGAGGCCCGCGTGGGCGGCGTCAACGTGGTCGGCCTCCCCGAGGACAGGATCCGCGCGATGCGGGCACGGGAGATCGCGATGATCTTCCAGGAGCCCATGACGGCGCTCAACCCGGTGCTCTCGATCGAGAAGCAGCTCGTCGAGACCTTCGAGCTGCACGACGTCGCCTACGGCGCCGACGCGGTCGAGCGCGCCATCGAGCTGCTGCGGCTGGTCGGCATCCCCGAACCGGAGAAGCGGATCAAGCAGTACCCGCACCAGTTCTCCGGCGGCCAGCGCCAGCGCATCGTCATCGCGATCGCGATCTCGCTGCGACCGAAGGTGATCATCGCCGACGAGCCGACCACGGCCCTCGACGTGACCGTGCAGGCCGAGATCCTCGACCTGCTGCGGCGCCTGAAGGACGAGCTTGACTCGGGAATCCTGCTCATCACGCACAACATGGGCGTCGTCGCCGACCTCGCCGACCGCGTCGCCGTGATGTTCCGCGGCAGCCTCGTCGAGACCGGCTCCGTGCACGACGTGCTGACCAAGCCGCAGCACCCGTACACGAAGAAGCTGCTGAACGCCGTGCCCCGCCTGGAGAACGTCGAGCTGCAGCAGGGTCACGGCGAGGAGCCCGAGCCGACGGGACGCGAGCTCGTCCTGAAGGCCACGGATCTCGCGATCGAGTACCACATGCGCGGCAAGCGCTTCCGCGCGGTCGAGGATGTCTCGTTCGACCTGGCCAAGAACGAGATCCTCGGCATCGTGGGCGAGTCCGGCTCCGGCAAGTCCACGATCGCGAAGGCGGTCCTCGGGCTCATCCCCGTCGCCGCCGGCACGCTGGACGTGCAGGGCGAGAACCTGGCGACGGCATCGCGCCGCCGCGCCAAGGCCGTGCGCCGGCGCATCGGCGTCGTGTTCCAGGACCCGGCCGCGTCGCTCGATCCGCGGTTCCCGATCGGCGACGTGCTGGCCGAGCCGATGGCGATCCACCGCGTGGGCACGAAGGAGGAGCGCCTGGCGCGCGCCCACGAGCTGCTCGACGCCGTGCGCCTGCCCCGTGACGTCGTGAACCGCTACCCGCACGAGCTCTCGGGCGGGCAGCGCCAGCGTGTCTCGCTCGCCCGCGCCCTCATGCTCAAGCCGGAGCTGCTCATCGCGGACGAGCCCACCTCGGCGCTCGACGTGTCGGTGCAGGCCGCGGTGCTCGACATGATCAAGGAGCTGCAGCAGGAGTTCGCCTTCGCCTGCCTGTTCGTGAGCCACGACCTCGCGGTCGTCGATCTGCTCGCCGACCACGTGCTCGTCATGAAGGACGGACGCATGGTCGAGCACGGGCGCACGAGCAGCGTGCTGCATCACCCGCAGGCCGAGTACACGAAGCGGCTGCTCGCGGCCGCCCCCGTGCCGGATCCGACGGAGCAGCGCGAGCGCCGTGAGGCGCGTCGCGCGCTGCTGGCCGCGCAGTAGCATGAAAGGCCCGTCGGGAATCCCGGCGGGCCTTTCCGCTGTCCGGGGGTGAGCCGACGTGGCCGCGCAGATCGTCCTGGTGCACGGCATCCGCACGTCGGCCACCATGTGGCGCGCGCAGATCGCGCACCTGCAGGATCGCGGCCTCACGGTGCACGCGATCGATCTGCCCGGCCACGGCTCCCGCATCGACGAGACGTGGTCGCTGGAGGAGGCGATCGCCTCGATCGACCGCGCCGTCACGCGGGCGGCCGAGCGGGGTCCCGTCGTCCTGGGCGCCCACTCGCTGGGCGGCCTGCTGTCGACGGCGTACGTCGGGCGCCCGGGAGCCGCGCCGCCCGTGGCCGCCTTCGTCGCGTTCTCGTGCACGGCGCTCCCCCGCGGCGCCGGCCTTCGCGCCTACCGCCTCATGGCGCGGGGGTTCAACAGGCTCCCCGGCGGCGGACGCTGGCTCATCGACCGGGCGCTGGACCTGCAGCTGCCGCCCGAGACCCGGTGGGACCTCGCCGCGGGCGGCTACTCGCTGCTGCAGGAGGATCGCGCGCTGGCGAGCCTCGGGGAGATCGACCTCATCCGGGCGCTGCCGCGCATCCAGCGGCGCCGCATGCCCGTGTGGTTCGTGAACGGCGAGTGGGATCAGCTGCGCGTCAACGAGCGACTGTTCACCCGGCTCGTGCCGCGCGCGGAGCTCGTGCTCGCGCGGCGGTCGACGCACCTCGTCACCGTGATGCGCCCGCGGGTCGCCGATGCCGTACTGGATCTCGCCGTCGCGTCGGTCTCCGCGGCGCCCGGGCACCCGGGTTCGGACGAATGACCTGCTAGACTCGACCCTTGGCTTGCGTGTGGGGCCACCCACACTGTCGCGCGACATCCCTCTCCTGTTGCGGGACGACATCCGAATCACCTTTCAACGAAAGTCCTACGACACGTGGCAAACATCAAGTCGCAGATCAAGCGCATCAAGACCAACGAGAAGGCGCGCGAGCGCAACAAGGCCGTCAAGACGGAGCTGAAGTCGCTCGTCCGCAAGACGCGCGACGCCGTCGCCGCCGGCGACAAGGACGCGGCCCTGGCCGCGTTCGCGAAGGCGTCGAAGAAGCTCGACAAGGCCGTGAGCAAGGGCGTCATCCACAAGAACCAGGCGGCGAACCGCAAGTCGGCGATCGCCAAGAAGGTCGCCTCGCTCTGAGCCGACCTCCCGCTGAGGCCCGTCCCGCTGGGGCGGGCCTTTCGCGTTCCCGCGGCCGGCTCACGCCCCGAACGGGCGGCGCGTGGCGACGACCGTGACCATGCGCTCGAGCGCGAAGACGGGGTCGCGCGAGGCGCCCTTGACCTCGGCGTCGGCGCGGGCGATGGCCTGGATCGCCAGGCCCAGGGTGCGCTCGCTCCAGCCGGCCTGCAGGTCGCGGCGGGCGCGATCCACCTGCCAGTCGGCCATCTTCAGCTCCTGCGCGATCTGCCGCGAACCGCCGCGGCGCCCCGCGACGCGCGCCATCGTGCGCAGCTTCATCGCGAACGCCGCCACGAGCGGCACGGGGTCGGCGCCCGAGTCGAGCGCGTGGCGCAGCGCGAGCAGCGCCTCGCCGTAGCGCCCCGCGATCGCGGTGTCCGCGACGACGAAGGAGTTCGTCTCGACGCGGCCGCCGTAGTAGCGGTTCACGATCTGCTCCGTGATGTCGCCCTCGACGTCCTGGATCAGCTGCTGGCACGCCGAGGCCAGCTCGGTGAGGTCGCCGGAGAACGCCTGCGTGAGGGCGTGCAGCGCCTTGGGGGCGATGCGGCGCCCCGCCTGCTGGAACTCCCCCGACGCGAAGGACTCGCGATCCCGGTCGTTCTTGACGGCCGGGCACGGTACCTCGACTCCCCCGCCTGTGCCGGAGCGGATGGCGTCGAGCAGCTTCTTGCCGCGCACGCTCGCCCCGGTGTGCCGCAGGATGACCGTCGCGCCCTCCTGGGGTGCCTCGATGTAGGCCAGCGCCTCGGTGAGGAACGCGTCGCTGCACTTCTCCACGCCGCTCACGCGCACGAGCCGCGGCTCGCCGAACAGCGAGGGGGATGTCACGCCGAGCAGCGTGCCCGCGACGTAGTCGTCGGCCCGGATGTCGGAGATCTCGAGCGCCGGATCCTCGGCCTTCAGGTAGTCGCGGATGCCCGCGATGGCCCGCTCCGCGCAGACCTCCTCGGGGCCGGACACGAGCACGAGCGGCGCCGGCTGGGGCTTGCGCCACGGCAGCTGCGGGATCGCCACGCCCTTCGCCCCGCCGCGACCTGAGGACGATCGAGCGGATGCGGCGGCCATGCCCCCAGCCTACCGGCGACCGCCGACACGGCTCAGCCGCCGCGCTCTCAGCCCCCGCGCTCAGCCGCCGCGCTCGCGCCAGACGGTGAGCGCGCCCTCGTCACGGCCGACGAGGATCAGGCCGTCCTCGTCGGTGCGTGCGATCGCGGATCCGATGCTCCGCAGTTCGGCGAGGATCTCCTCGCGCGGGTGGCCGTAGTCGTTCTCGCCCACGGTGACGAGCGAGAGCGCGGGGTCGAGCTCTCGGTAGAGCGCGTGGTCCTGGTCCGCACTGCCGTGATGCGCGACCTTCACCACCTCGTAGGGACCGACCGGGTGGCTCTGCGCGATCATCGCCGCCTGTGCCTCGGCGGAGAGGTCGCCGAGGAGGATCGCGCGCGGCACTCCGCCGCCGGCGAACTCCACCACGACGCTCGCATCGTTCCCGGAGGCCGGGCCCGCAGCGCGGGGCGCGGGCCAGAGCACGCGCCAGCGCGCGTCGCCCAGGTCGCCGTGCATCCCGGCCGCGGCCTGCACCCGTTCCGCGCCGCCGAGCGCGGCCCAGGTCGAGGCGACCTCGGCGTCGGCCGGCCCGTGCAGCACGAGGCCCACGCGCCCCGCCACGGCGGCGACCCCGCCCGCGTGATCCGCGTCGAAGTGCGTGAGGACGAGCAGGTCGACGCGGCCGATCCCGAGCCGGTCCAGGCAGGTGGCGAGCGGCTCGGGATCGGGGCCCGTGTCGATGAGCGCCACCGCGTCGCCCGAGCGGACGAGCACCGCGTCGCCCTGGCCGACCTCGCACGCGGCGATCGCCCAGTCCCGCGGTGTGGTGAGCGGCCCGATCACGGGCCCGGCGACCGCCGCGCCCGCCAGCGCCAGGCCGGTGATCAGCGCGAGGCTCGCGCCCGCCGCGCGCCGCACCGCGGCCGCGCGCAGGCCCCCGCGCGGGCGGATGACGAGCACCGTCGCGCACGCGCCCACGAGCGCGAGCGCCGCGAAGCCCGTGAGCCCGCCCCACCACGGCAGGCTGGCCTGCGGCAGCGCCGCGATGGTCTCGGCCGTCGCCGCGACCCACGAGGCCGGCAGCCACGCGAGCCAGGCCAGGGCGTCGGCCAGGGGCGGCACGAACACGAGCGCGCACGCGGCGGTGCCGAGCAGGGTCGCCGCCGGCGCCGCCGGACCGGCCAGCACGTTCGCGACTACCCCGTACAGCGCCACCTCGGGGGCGAACAGCACGATGATCGGCCCGCACACCAGCTGCGCCGACAGCGGCACCGCGAGGGCGAGGGCGAGCGGCCGCGGCATCCAGCGCTCCAGCCCCTCGGCCAGCGGCGCCGCGAGCAGCAGGAGCGCGCCCGTGGCCGCGGCCGAGAGCAGGAAGCCGTAGCTGGTGGCGAGCCACGGGTCGGCCAGGAGCAGCAGCGTCACGGCGGCCGAGAGCACGGCAGCGCCGCCGCCCGGGCGGCCGAGCAGGAGCGCGAGCATCGCGATGGCCGCCATCGTCCCGGCGCGGATCACGCTCGACTCCGGCGTGACGAGCACGACGAACGCCGCGAGGGCGACGAGCGCGACGCCGATCCGCAGCCGCCTGCCCGCACCGCACCACGCCGCCACCGCGAACACCAGCCCGACGACGAGCGCGCAGTTCGCGCCCGAGACGGCCGTGAGGTGCGACAGCGAGGATGCCTTCATCGCCGCGTCCAGGTCGTCGGAGACGGCGCGCGTGTCGCCCACGGCGATGCCCGGCAGCAGCTGGCCGCCGCCTCCCGGGAGCCCTGCGGCTCTCTCGACGAACGCGTCGCGCAGCCACGCGGCCGCGCCGAGCACGTGCGGCGGATCGCGCACCGGCTCGGCGGTGCGGGGGAAGATCACGAGCGCCTCGGCCGACCCCGCCTCGCCCGCCTCCGCCCCGCCGCGCACGTCGACGACGGAGCCGAGGTCCAGCCGGTCCGCCGCGGGCGCAGCCCGGTCGATCGCGACGCGGACGGGCACGACGGCCGGCGCCCGACCGTCGACCCCATCGAGCGTCTGCGCGACGCCGCCGAACCACACGCGCGCGCCGTGGGGCTCGACCTTGGTGGTGATCTCCACGCGGGCGCGCACCTCGCCCGTGGCGGAGATATCGACCGCGTCCGCCCGCGCCGGCGCGAGAACCGCGACGTGGGCGGCCGCTCCCCCGGCGGTCGCCAGGGCGACGGCCGCGAGGATGAGCGCCGTGCACCGCACCGGCAGGCGGACCGCCAGCGCGACGAGGGCGCCCGCGGCAATCAGTCCCGCCACGGCAAGCACCCAGGCCACCCCCGGCATCATCACCGCGCCGAACGCGCCCGCCCACGCGGCCGCTGCCGCGGGGATCAGGCGCAGGTCCGCGCGCCGCGACCCGCCGCTCACACCGTCACCAGGTCGCGCAGCGCGGCAAGGGTCTTCTCACCGATCCCCTCGACCGCCTTCAGGTCGTCCACGGACGCGAACGGCCCGTTCTCCTCGCGCCACGCGATGATCCGCTCGGCGATCGCCGGCCCGATGCGCGGCAGGGTGTCGAGCGCCGCGGCGTCGGCCGTGTTGACGTTGATCTTGCCACCGGCCGCGCTCCCGGTTCCTCCGGCACCCGGGGGAACCGGCGCGCCGTCGCCCGTGGGCTGCTCGGGCGCCGCGAGCTGATCGCGGGTCGGCACCGCCAGCTGCTCGCCGTCCGAGAGCGGGCGCGCGAGATTGACGCCCTCGATCGCCGCGTCGTCGGTCGCCCCGCCCGCCGCGGCGATCGCGTCCACCACCCGCGCATCCGCCGGCAGCACGTACAGCCCCGGAGCGTTCACCGCCCCGAACACGTGCACGTACAGCTCCCCCGCCGCCACGGTCGCGCCGGGCGTGGGCGCGACCTGTGCCTCGTCGATGCGCTCCACGGGCGCGGCGGCCCCGCGCCACACCGCGAACCCGATCGCGACGGCCGCCACGGCGAGCACGAGGACGATCGCCGCGCCGATGCCCAGCCGTGCCCGCGGCGGGGCGCGGTACGCATCGAGATCGTCCATGCCGCGACGCTATGCGCGCGGCGCCGCCGCCGTCCTGCGATCCACAGTCCCGCTCGCCGCCGGTGTGCGAATCCGCCGCTGTGAGCGAACCGGGCGCCGCCTTACTTCACGACGAGGCTGACGATCTTCGGCGCGCGGACGATCGCCTTCACGATCTGGCCGTCGCCCACGGCGCGCTGCACGCGCTCGTCGGCGCGGGCCAGCTGCTCGAGCGACTCCGTGTCGATCTTCGCCGGCACCTGCAGCTGCGCGCGCACCTTGCCGTTCACCTGCACGACCGCCGTCACCTGCTCCTCCACGAGCAGCGCCGGGTCGGCGGCGCGCCACGGCACGAGGCCGATCGAGGGCTCGTAGCCCAGGCGCTGCCACATCTCCTCGGCGGTGTGCGGGGCGAACAGGTCGAGGATCATCGCCGTCGCCTCGGCGGCCTCGCGCACGGCCGGGTCGCCCGCGCCCGCTCCGGAGTCGATCGTCTTGCGGATCGCGTTGACGAGCTCCATGAGGCGCGCGACGACGACGTTGAACTTCGTCTGCTCCACAAGCGAGGGCGCGTCGGCCAGCAGGCGGTGCGTCACGCGGCGCAGCACCTGGTCACCCTCCGCCCACACGACGTCGGTGTCGCTCGAGACCTCGTCGGCGATGCGCAGCGCGCGCGCCAGGAACTTCTGCGCGCCCGTCGTGGAGACGTCCTTCCAGTCCTTGTCGTCCTCCACCGGGCCGGCGAACGCCAGCGCCACGCGCAGCGCGTCGGCGCCGTGCTGGGCCAGCTCGTCGCTGAAGAGCACGAGGTTGCCCTTCGACTTCGACATCTTCGCGCCGTCCAGGATCACCATGCCCTGGTTGATGAGGCTCGAGAACGGCTCGGTGAAGTCCACCAGGCCCAGGTCGAACAGCACCTTCGTGATGAAGCGCGCATACAGCAGGTGCAGGATCGCGTGCTCGACGCCGCCGATGTACGTGTCGACGGGCGCCCAGCGCCGCGCGTCCTTCGGGTCGAACGCGACGCCGTCGTTGCCGGGGCTGAGGAAGCGCAGGAAGTACCACGAGCTGTCGACGAACGTGTCCATCGTGTCCGGATCGCGCAGCGCGGGCTCGCCGGTCTCGGGATCGGTCGTCTCCACCCATCCCGCGGCGGCGCCGAGGGGCGAGGAGCCCTTGGGCTTGAGGTCGATGTCCTTCGCCTCGGGCAGCCGCACGGGCAGCTGGTCCTCGGGAACGGGGACGATACGACCGTCCTGCGTGTGGATCATGGGGATCGGGGTGCCCCAGAAGCGCTGGCGGGAGATGAGCCAGTCGCGCAGGCGGTACTGCTTGGCGGCTCGGCCGGTGCCGGCGGCCTGCAGCTGCTCGATGACGCGCACGATCGCGTTGCGCTTGCTGAGGCCGTCGAGCGGACCGGAGTTGATCATCCGGCCGTCGCCCGTGAGCGCCTCGCCCGTCTCGGCCGGGCTGGGCAGCGGCACGTCGACGGGCACGCCCTGCTCGTCCACCTCGATCACGGGGATCGCGCCCGTGATCGGCGCCGTCGTGTCGACGACGACCTTGACCGGCAGGTCGTACGTGCGCGCGAAGTCCAGGTCGCGCTGGTCGTGCGCGGGCACCGCCATGACCGCGCCGTGGCCGTAGTCGGCCAGCACGTAGTCGGCCGCCCAGATGGGCAGGCGCTCGCCCGTGAGCGGATGGATCGCGTAGCGCTCCAGGAAGACGCCGGTCTTCTCGCGGTCGGTCGCCTGGCGCTCGATGTCGGTCTGCTTCTGCGTCCGCTCCAGGTAGTCCTGGAACCGCATGCGCACCTCGGCGGGCGCACCGGCGGCGAGCTCGGCGGCGAGGTCGGAGTCGGGCGCCACCACCATGAACGTGGCGCCGTAGAGCGTGTCGGGACGGGTCGAGAACACCGTGATCTTCTCGTCACGCCCCTCGATCGCGAAGTCGATGTCGGCGCCGACGGAGCGGCCGATCCAGTTCCGCTGCATCTGCAGCACCTTGGTCGGCCAGAACCCCTCGAGCTGGTTCAGGTCGTCGAGCAGCCGGTCGGCGTAGTCGGTGATCTTGAAGTACCACTGCGTGAGCTTCTTCTTCACCACGGTCGCGCCGCAGCGATCGCACTGGCCGTCGACGACCTGCTCGTTGGCGAGCACCGTCTGGTCGTTGGGGCACCAGTTGACCGGGCTCTCCTTGCGGTACGCCAGACCGCGCTCGTGCAGCTGCTGGAACAGCCACTGGTTCCACCGGTAGTACTCGGGATCGCTCGTGTGCAGCACGCGCGACCAGTCGAACGAGACGCCGTAGGCCTTCATCGACTCGCGCTGCTGGGCGATGTTCTCGTAGGTCCACTCGCGCGGATCGGCGCCGCGCTGGATCGCCGCGTTCTCGGCGGGCAGGCCGAACGAGTCCCAGCCGATGGGGTTGAGCACGTTGTAGCCGCGGTGGCGCCAGAACCGCGCCACGATGTCGCTGTAGAGGTAGTTCTCGGCGTGGCCCATGTGCAGGTCGCCCGACGGGTACGGGAACATCGCCAGCACGTACTTGCGGGGGCGCGCGTCGTCGTCGCCGCCCGCGAGGAACGTGCCGTTCTCCGCCCAGTACGCCTGCCACTTCGCCTGGATGGCGTGCGGGTCGTGAGCGGTTTCGGTGACGGAGGTCTGCGACACGTTGCGAAAGGCCAATCGGATCGGTTCGGGAGCGGACGCCCGATGCGCGTGCACGCGCGGAATCACGGGAGTTTCCAGGTTACTCCACCATTTCGGGCGGCTTTCCCGAGCGTTTCGCACGACCGCCTCTCCTAGGCTGAGCGGGTGGGCTGGCTGAACGACGCGCTGAGCGCCATCCTCGACGCCGTGCAGGGCGTCGACCCCGTGCTGCGGACCCTCCTGGCCGGGCTCGCGATCGCGCTCGAGACGAGCGTGCTCGTCGGCCTCATCGTGCCGGGCGACACGGTCGTGATCGTCGCCGCGACCGGCGTCGCCGACGTGCCGCAGGCCATACTGCTCGGCGTCGCGGTGATCCTGGGCGCCCTGCTCGGCGAGACCGTCGGCTACGCGCTCGGCCGCTGGCTCGGCCCGCGGATCCGGCACTCGTGGCTGGGAAGGCGGATCGGGGAGCGCAACTGGGAGCGCTCGGAGCGCTACCTGCGCCGCCGCGGCGGCCTGGCCATCTTCCTGTCGCGCTTCCTGCCCGTGCTGCACTCGCTCGTGCCGCTCACGGTGGGCATGAGCGGCTACCCGTACCGCCGGTTCCTCGCGTGGACGCTGCCGGCGTGCACCCTGTGGGCCGCGATCTACATCTCCATCGCCGCGGCCGCCGCCGGCTCGTATCGGGATCTGGCCGACCGCGCGCACTGGGCCGGGTACGTCTTCGTTGGCGTGATCGCGGTGTTCCTGCTCGTGGCCTGGCTCGTGAAGCACCTGCTGCAGCGCGCCGAGCGGCGCCACATGGACGAGGATCACGCGGCCGACGCGGCAGAGGGCGACGCGCCCGTCGCGTGAGCGCGCAGCCGGGCCCGCGCCGGTCGCCCGCGCATGAAAGACTGGGCGCGATGCCCGATCCGCAGACCCGCGACAAGATCCATTGGATCGCGAAGCTCGAGGGACGATTCCACGGCTGGCGCGAACGCCTCGCGCGACGCCGCGGCCGTCGTCCCTCCATCGTGCCCTTCGCGGGATACGGGGGTGACGGCTGGGTGCGCGTGCTCGGCCGGGTGCTCATCGTGCCGCCCCGCAAGGACACGCCCTCCGGCGAGCCGGCGAGCGTGCGCGGCTGGCGCGCGTTCCTGGGGATCCCGGTGGGGTACGCGCCCGTCACGATCACGGTCGGTGGACGCACCCACGAGGTCGTCGCCGACCGCGGCGGCGTCGTCGACACCGTCATCGACGCGGATCTGGCGCCCGGGTGGCAGACGCTGCATCTCTCGGTCGAGGGCGGCGAGTCGGTCGAGGCCCGCGTGTTCGTGGTCGCACCCGAGGTGGGCTTCGGCGTCGTGTGCGACGTCGACGACACCGTCATGGTCACCGCGCTGCCGCGCCCGCTGCTGGCGGCCTGGAACTCGTTCGTGCTCGACGAGCACGCGCGCCAGCCCGTGCCCGGCATGGCCGTGCTGCTCGAGCGGCTCGCGCGCTCGCACCCCGGCGCGCCCGTCATCTACCTGTCGACGGGCGCCTGGAACGTGGCGCCCACGCTCACGCGCTTCCTCGAGCGGCACCTGTTCCCCTCGGGGTCCATGCTGCTCACGGACTGGGGCCCCACCCACGACCGCTGGTTCCGCAGTGGCAAGGATCACAAGCTCACGAACCTGCGCCGGCTCGCCGAGGAGTTCCCGCACGTGGAGTGGCTGCTCATCGGCGACGACGGGCAGCACGACGACGAGATCTACACGACGTTCACGCGCGAGTACCCCTCCTCCGTCGCCGGCGTGGCGATCCGGCGCCTCTCCCCCGCCCAGGCGGTGCTGGCCGGCGGCCGCACGGCGGTGGACGACCACACCGCCGCGGGGGTGCCCTGGGTGACCGAGGACGACGGCGCGGGCCTGGCCGACCGGCTCGAGGCCGTCGGCCTGCTCCCCGAGGGGTGACGATCCGCCTCGCGGAGCACCGGGAGGATCGGGAGCGGCGGGCGGGGATAATCGGAGGATGACCGTGCCTGCCGACGCCCGCGCCCACATCGACGACCTCGCCGCCTTCGTCGCGGCGTCGCCCTCGTCCTACCACGCGGCCGCCGAGGCGGCCCGCCGCCTCACGGCGTCGGGCTACACGGTGCTGGACGAGGCCGCGGCGTGGGAGATCGCGCCCGGCGGTCGCTACGTCGTGGTGCGCGACGGATCGGTCATCGCGTTCGCGGTGCCGGAGGGCGCCGGCGCGCTCACGCCCTTCGCGATCGTCGGTGCGCACACCGACTCCCCCGGGTTCAAGCTGAAGCCGAAGCCCACGGTGATCGGGCCCGGCGGCTGGTGGCAGCTCGGCTGGGAGGTGTACGGCGGGCCACTGCTGAACTCGTGGCTCGACCGCGAGCTCGAGCTCGCGGGCCGGCTCGTCACGCTCGACGGCACCGAGCACCTCGTGCGCACCGGGCCGCTGCTGCGCATCCCCCAGCTGGCCATCCACCTCGACCGCGGCGTGAACAGCGGGCTCGAGCTCGACAAGCAGCGTCACACGGCGCCCGTGTGGGGGCTGGGCGACGCCGAGAGCGCCGACATCCTCGCCGCCCTCGCGGCCGAGGCCGGCGTGGCGGTCGACGAGATCGGCGGCTACGACATCGTCGCCGCCGACACGCAGGAGCCGCGCGTCTTCGGCGCCGGGAGCGAGCTGTTCGCCTCCGGCCGCCTCGACAACCTGCTCTCGACGCACGCCGCGCTCGTCGCCATCCGCGACGCCCGGCCGGCCGACGCGATCGCGATGTTCGCGGCCTTCGACCATGAGGAGATCGGCAGCGCCTCGCGCTCCGGCGCCGCCGGGCCGTTCCTCGAGGAGACCCTGCGCCGCATCGGCGCCGCCCTGGGCGCGGGCGCCGACGACCAGGCGCGCGCGTTCGCCGCGTCGCTGCACGTCTCCAGCGACGTCGGGCACTCGGTCCACCCCAACTACGCCGACAAGCACGATCCGGAGAACCGGCCCGTGGCCGGCGGCGGCCCCATCCTCAAGATCAATGCCAACCAGCGCTACGCCACCGACGCGCACGGCGCCGCGGCGTGGATGGCGGCGTGCGCCGCGGCGGGCGTGCCCTCACAGGAGTTCGTCTCGAACAACACCGTGCCGTGCGGATCGACGATCGGCCCGATCTCGGCGACGCGGATCGGCATCCGCACGGTCGACGTGGGCGCGCCGATCCTGTCGATGCACTCCGCCCGCGAGCTCACCGCCGTCGTCGACCCCTGGTACCTCTCCCGCGCGATGGGCGCGATCCTCGCCCGCTGATCCCATGACCGCCCCCGCCCTTCCCGCCCCGCCCGCCGTCGCGATCCGCCTGGAGCGCGACGAGTGGTGCGAGCGGGAGGCCGCGCACGAGGCCCGCGCCGACGCGCTCACGGCCGCGCATCGCGCCCGCGCGGCGCGTGGCGAGAAGCACCCCGTGTGGGACTTCCTGTTCACCTACTACGCGTACAAGCCCGCGCTGCTGCGCCGGTGGCATCCCGGCGCGGGCGTCGAGCTGGCCGGCGCGGCCGACACACCCCGCGCCGGATGGCGCTGGTACCGCTCGGGATCGACGCCCGACGCCGTCGTGCCCGACGCGGCGGCGTTTGCGGCCGAGAAGCCGCACCTGGCGGCGCTCATCGAGCGGATCCTGCGCGCCACGGCGGCGCGGCCGGGCCGGTTCGGCTGCTTCGGCCTGCACGAGTGGGCCATGGTCTACCGGCAGCGCGAGCACCGGCATCCCCAGCCCCTGCGGCTCGGGCAGGACGGCACCGACCGGGTCGTCGAGACGCACGAGCTGCGCTGCACGCACATCGACGCGTTCCGCTTCTTCACGCCCGAGGCGGCCCCGCGCAACGCCCTGACGCCCACGCGCGAGACCCAGACGGCGCTCGAGCAGCCCGGGTGCCTGCACGCGGGCATGGACGTGTACAAGTGGGCGGTCAAGCTCGGCCCGCTCGTGCCGGGCGAGCTGCTGCTCGACGCCTTCGAGCTCGCGCGCGACATCCGCCTGCTCGACATGGAGGCCGCGCCGTACGACCTGCGCGAGTGGGGCGTCGAGCCGGTGCGCATCGAGACGCCCGAGGGCAAGGCGGAGTACGTGCGGCGCCAGCGGGCCTTCGCGGATCGCGCGAACGACCTGCGGGCGCGGATCCTGCGCGCCTGGCTCGGCGACGGCGGGCCGGATCAGTCGGCGGGCAGCAGCACCGTCTGAGCGCCGAGCCGCAGGCGCAGCGCCAGCACGCGCTCCGCCGCCTCGCGCAGCCTGTCCTCGGGGAGCGTGCCGTCGGCCACGGCGCGGGCGATGCCGTCGGCGAGTCTGCCCGCCGTCTCGGGCCCCGATCCGACGACGTGCACGACGAGATCGGCGCCGGACGCCACCGCCGCGACCGCGTTCGCCACGGGGTCGGCGTAGCGCGGGTCGCCGCCGGCCAGCAGCATACCGAGGTCGTCGGTGACCACCACCCCGCCGAAGCCGAGCTCCTCGCGCAGGATGCGGTGCCATGCGGGAGAGAGCGACGCGGGTGCGTCGTCGACGTCGGGGTACACGAGGTGACCCGTCATCACGAGCGGCGCGCCCGCGTCGATGCCCGCCTCGAACGGCCGCGCGGTCGATTCGCGCCAGTCGGCGTACGACTGGTCGGCCACGGGGATCGTGTGGTGCGAGTCGGCCGCGACCTGCCCGTGACCCGGGAAGTGCTTGAGCGTGGTGAGCGCGAAGGGCGCCTCCCCCGCCGTCGCCGCCGCGACCCGCTCGGCCGCCGCCCGCGGCTCCGAGCCGAGCACGCGCGGCGCGATGAACGACGACGCGTCGCCGGTCACATCGGCCACGACCCCGAAGTTCACGCGCGCGCCCGCCCGCGCCACGAGCGCACCGCGCGCGGCGAACGCCGTCTCGGCGGCGGCCGGGTCCGCGGCGGCGAGCTCGCCGCCGGCCGGGAAGTCGTCCCACGGCAGCCGCGTCACCACGCCGCCCTCCTCGTCGATCGCGAGCAGCGGAGGCGCGGCGCCCTCGCCGCGCAGCGCGGCCGTCAGCGCCCGCAGCGCCGTCTCGTCCGCCGGCACGTTGGCGCCCATCAGCAGGAACGCGCCGATCCCGTTGGCGTCGAGGTAGCGCGCCGCCGCGGCCGGGTCCTGCGTGCCCACGTGACCCATCACGACGGTGCCGGCCAGCTCGCGCGCGTCCATGCCCGCGGCCATGTCGGCGGCTGCGGCGGAGACGTCCCCCGGCGCGGCGGCGACGACGGCGACCGGATCGTCGGCGGGCGGCGCGGCGGAGGCCGGTGCCGGAGCGGGCCCGCCGGGCGCGACCCCGAGGGCCGCCGCCGTGACGGCGAGAGCGAGCGCCGTCGCCCCGCGGGTGACGGTGCCGGGCGTCGCCCGATCCGTGCCGCTCGCCGTCCGCCTCACCCCTTCAGGGTACGCACCCGCCTCGGGCGCCGGCCGGTGGCGTAACGTCGGAGGTGATGACGCACCGGCCGGCCTCCGCGCGCGAGCAGCTGCGCGCCCTCGTCGGCGACGCCGGCCTCGCGGAGCGCTGGGCGGAGTTCGCGTTCGAGGACCACTTCCGCCCCGCCGCCGTGCTCGTGCTGTTCGGCGTGCTCGATGCCGCGCCCTCGGTGCGCGAGGCCGATGCCGTCTCGCGCGACCTCGACGTGCTGCTGCTGGCGCGCGCCACGACGCTGCGCAGCCACGCGGGCGAGGTCGCCTTCCCCGGCGGGCGCATCGACCCGGGCGACGCCGGCCCCGTCGAGGCCGCCCTGCGCGAGGCCGTCGAGGAGACCGGGCTCGATCCCACGGGGGTCGAGGTGCTCGGCACCCTGCCCGAGGTGCCGCTGCCGCCCTCCGCGCACCGGGTCACGCCCGTGCTGGGCTGGTGGGCGCGCCCGACGCCCGTGCGCGTGGTCGACGACGGCGAGTCCTCGTCGGTCTTCCGCGCCCCGGTCGCCGACCTCGTCGATCCGGCCAACCGCTGGACGACCCGCCTGCGCCGTGGGGAGCTCGTCTTCTCCGGGCCCGCCTGGCGGCTGCGGATCGACGGGCGCGATCACCTCGTCTGGGGGTTCACGGCGAACATCCTCGACGCGATGCTGGAGCGCCTCGGCTGGGGCGAGCCGTGGGATCGGGATCGCATCATCGATCTCTGACGCCGAGGCGACGGCGGCCACCGGCGCTCACATCGCCGCCGAGGCCGATCCCCGCTCGCGGGCGCGGCGCCCGCCGGTCCAGCGCCGCACCGCGCGCAGCACGCGCCGCGCCGGCACGCCCACGGCGTACGCCAGGGTGCCGCTGAGCGAGCGGTCGCGATCGCCCAGGGCGAGCTTGCGCTCCCACGCGTCGCGCGCGCGTCCGCCCAGCCGGCGCGGCGCCCGGTGCGGGGCGAGCAGGCCCGCGCGACGGCGGGCGACGAGCTCGGCCGTGCGCGCGAGCCAGTCGTCCTCGGCCGGATCGTGGAAGTAGTTCTCGTCCAGCCACTCGGGCGCCGGTCGGTGGAACCGGCGCGCCACGACGTCCTCATCCCCCGCCAACAGCCCGCTGCCCTCGAAGACGAGGTTGATGAGCCGCCGCGACACGCCGAACGTGTCGAGCGCGATCACGGGCACGCCCTGCGCCGCCGCCTCGATCGCCGCCGTGGAGCTGACGGTGACGAGCCCCTCGGCCGTCTCGAGCGCCTCGCGCATCGGGGCCGTCGAGATGACGAGGTTCGGCGGTGTCTCGCCCAGCTCCGCCAGCAGCTCCGGATACGACACGAGCTCGCGATGCGTCTCGGCCTCGCCCGGCCGCGCGCGCAGCTTCAGCACGACGCGGCGATCGGGCTGCGCGCGCGCGGCGCGCACCAGCAGGCGCGCCACGTGCTCGCGATGCTCGCGCAGGCGCGGCACGATCGCCTGCGCCGCGAACACGAGATCCGTGCCCTCCCGCTCCACGCGCTCCGCGGAGCGCGCGAACGGCAGCGTCGCGAGGCCGAAGCGCTGCGGGATGCCGCGCTCGGCCGCCAGGGCCGAGAACTCCCGCACCTCGCGGCGCGAGTGCAGCACGAACAGGTCGCAGCCGCGGCGGAAGTGCAGGGCCAGCCAGGTGGCGGGGATCGAGATGCCCGGCAGCCCCGTGAGGATCACGGGTGCCGGATCGAGCCGCGCCGCGAGGCGCGCGAGCACCCGCACGAGCGGCCCGCGCGCGGCCAGCAGCACGGCGTCCGCCCCCGCGAGCAGCGCGGGCAGCTCGTCGTACGTCGCCCGCCGCACGCGCTCGAGCCCGCTGCCCGCCAGCGCCGCGCGCTGCTGCGCGGGGCTGACGACCAGCTCGGTCTCGAGCACGATCAGCTCGGCCCCCGGCACCGGCGCCAGCAGGGCCGCGGCCCACTTGACGTACGAGTCGGAGTCGGCGACCGCGATGATCCGCGGGATCTGCGCGTCCGTCACGCCGTGACGCGACGCAGCTTCGCCATCGGGGCCTCCTCGCCGGGGAACACGCGCTTCACGCCGTCGCCGAAGGCGCTCTCGATGATGCGGATGTCCCTGACGAGGTTCTTCAGACCCGTCGGCTCGAGCGAGGCCGCGTGGTCCGATCCCCACATGGTGCGGTCGAGCGTGATGTGGCGCTCCACGGCCTGGGCGCCCATCGCGACCGCCGCGAGCGAGATCTGCAGGCCGCGCTCGTGACCCGAGTAGCCCACCGGCACGCCCGGGTAGCGGTCGCTGAGCATGCGGATCATGCGCAGGTTCGCCTCGTCCGGCTCCATCGGGTAGGTCGACGTCGCGTGCATGAGCACGAGGTTCTCCGTGCCGAGGATGCCGATGGCGCGATCGATCTGCTCCATCGTCGACATGCCCGTGGAGAGGATGATCGGCTTGCCCGACGCGCGCAGCGCCTCGAGCAGCTCACCGTCGGTGAGGCAGGCCGAGGCGACCTTGTGCGCCACGACGTTGAGGTCCTCGAGGAACTCCACGCTCGGCACGTCCCACGGCGACGCGAACCAGTCGAGCCCGCGCAGCGTGGCGTAGTCGCCGATCGCCACGTACTCCTCGCGCCCGAACTCCACGCGGTGCCGGTACTCGAGGTAGGTCATCGTGCCCCACGGCGTCTCGCGCGGCATGTCGCGCATGTGCTCCGGGGTGGCGATCTCGGGCGTGCGCTTCTGGAACTTGACGGCGTCGGCTCCGGCCTCGGCGGCCACGTCGATGAGCTGCTTCGCGAGCTCCACGTCGCCGTTGTGGTTGAGGCCGATCTCGGCGATCACGTACGCGGGGTGGCCCCCGCCGATCACGCGCGATCCGATGCGGACGGTCATGTGTTCTCCCTGGTTGGTGCTGAGGCGGCCTCGAGATGCCGCCCGGTTCGGTGGTCGCGTGCCCGCAGCACGCGGTCGGCGAGGTCGCGCACGGCGCCGCCCCCGCCCGATCGATCGAGCACGACGCGCGCGGCGGCGAGGACGAGCGGATGCGCCTCCGGCACTGCCACGGGCCAGCCGACGATCTCGAGCGCCGGCAGGTCGTTCACGTCGTTGCCGAGGTACGCCACGCGCGACAGCGGGATGCCGCGCTCCTCGGCCCAGCGCCGCAGCGCCGCCGCCTTGTCGTCCTGCGCCTGCAGCACGTCGACGCGCAGCTTGCGCGCGCGCGCCGTGACGACGGGGTGGGTCTCGGTCGACAGGATCAGGATGGGGATGCCGGCCTTGCGCAGCAGGCTCACGCCCATGCCGTCGGAGCGGCTGACGCGGACCTGCTCGCCGCCGTCGCCCGACACCGACACGGTGTCGTCGGTGTGCACGCCGTCGAAGTCGGTGACGACCGCGTCGACGTCGATCCGGTCGCCGGTGCTCTCGCCCGCGCTCACCGCGATCGCGCGCGCCAGCTCGAGCTGCTCGAGCGTGTCGATCTCGAGAGCGGTGCGCTCGGGCACCTCGACGAGCGAGACGCGGCCGAAGAACCGGTGACGCGCGCTCCGGAAGCCCGCGGCGTCCATCACGTAGAACGCGCCGGTCTCGAGGTAGTGGGGCTCGCGATCCTGCCGCCGCGGGCGGTGCGCCGCGTCGTGGTTCACGCCCTCGGCGCTCTCCGCCGTGCGCCGCCACAGGAAGCCGTAGGTCTCCACGGCCGACAGGGTGCTGTCGGCCTCGCCCTCGCGCACCCGGCGCACGGCCTCCGCGAGTGCCGCGGCGTCGATGAACGGCGACGTCGCCTGCAGGAACGCGAGCGCGCCGACCTCGACGCCGCGCGATTCGAGCTCGTCGAGCGCGTGCAGCAGCGCGCTCTCCGAGCTGGCGCCGTCGCCCGCGAGCTCGGCGGGGCGGCGCACGATCTCGGCGCCCCACTCGGCCGCGAGCGATGCGATGTCGTCGTCGTCGGTCGTGACGACCACCCGGTCGATGCCGGCCGCCGCGCGCGCGGCCGCGATGGCGCGCGCCACGAGCGGCACACCGCCCACGGTGCGCAGGTTCTTGCCCGGGACTCCCTTGGAACCGCCGCGCGCGGGGATGATCGCGACGGCCTCGCTCACGACGAGGTCCCCATCCGGTTGCGCGATGGCGCGCTGGTGGCCTCGACGATCGTGCTGCCCGTGCCCGCGAGCACGATCGGCAGCGTCGTCAGGGTGCTCGACAGCAGCGTGCGCACCTCGATCGGGCGCCCCAGGCCCGCCAGCGCGACCTCCACCGGCAGTCCCAGGCGCACGACCCGCACGCGCGGGATGCGGGCGACGGCCTCGAGCAGCTCGTCCGGCTCGCGCCGATGCGGCAGGTAGGTGACGGGTCCGGCGGATGCCTCGCGCGCGACCCACGCGAGGTGCTCCGAGCGGCGCATGTGCCCGTCGACCGAGCGCGCCGTGCCGAGCACGATCCGATCTCCGTCGATCGTCGAGGCGACGGCGTCGCTGGGCGCGGATGCGCGCAGCCACTCGAACGCGTGCCGCTGCACCCGCAGGGCGTAGTCGGCCACCGCCTTCTCGCGCGCGGCGCCGAGCGGGAAGGCCGTGAAGAGGTCGGCGTCGCCGGCGAGCGAACGGCGGCGCACGTGATCGAGGGCCAGCGGCGCGATGCGCGTCGTGAGGCCGCGCTCGGCCACGCCCGGGCGGCGATAGGGCCGCGTGCCGGCGAGGGCGTCGGCGAAGGCCAGCGTGTTGAGCCCGTCGTCCAGGAAGGTGACGCGCCGGGGACGCAGCACGGCCGCGGCCATCCGGAACTGGCCGGAGAAGCCGTCGCCCACGAGCCAGTGGCTGTGAGAGGCGAGCATGCGCCACGGGATGCCGAAGTACGGCTGCTTGTCGGCGAAGGCGGCGCCGCGCCGGATCAGCTCGTCGGCCGTCTCGGGCACCTGGGGCGTGACGCGCGCGGCGAGGTCGACCGCGCGACCGTGCGCGGCCGCCCACTCCGCCGCACCGACGAGCTGCAGCGGCGATTCCACCCACGCGAGCACCGATTCGCCCACCATGTGTTCACCCTGCGCCCCCACGGTGAACGAATCGGCCGACGAAGGTTACGCGCAGGCAACGCGTTCGGGAACGGTAGCGGTCCGTGTCCCGGCGGGCTCAGTCGGCGGACGCGTATCGGACGGCGGCGCGCGCCACCTGCGTCTGGTAGTCGAGCGTGTCGTTGTACGACCGCACGGCGCGGATCCACGCGTCGGCATCCTCGAGCGTGCTGTCGAGGCGGCACAGGTAGCGGGCGGCCGTGGCCGCCGCGTCGTCGATGCTGTGCGGGCTCGCCGTGCCGTCGCCGTCGGCGTCGACCGCCCACCTCCCCCACGTCTCCGGGATGAACTGCAGCGGCCCGACGGCGCGATCCCACTCGGTGTCGCCGTCGAGCGCGCCGCCATCCGTGTCGGGGATCGCGAGCGTGCGGTTCGTGCCGTCCAGCGGGATGCCGCGGATCTCCGGGCGCGCGACGCCGTCGGCATCCACCGCGCCGCCGTGGATCGTGCCGTGCCGGCTCTCGACCCAGCCGATGCCGGCCAGCGTGTTCCAGCCGACCGCGCAGCCCTCGGCCCGCGCGCGGGCGTCGGCGGCGACGTACGCGCGCAGCGCGCGCTCGGGGATGCCGGTGGCCCATGCGGTCTCGGCCAACCAGATCGGTTCCGGCGCCTCGCCCGCGGATCCCGGCGCCTCGGCGGGGGCCGCCGAGAGCGGATCGGGCGGCGCGGGAGCCGAGGTCGCCGGCCGCCACGCCTGCGCCGGCCGGAATCCGCTCAGCGCGCCGACGAGCGTGACCACGCCCCACACGGCGAGGACGCCGACGAGCGCGACCACGCCCACGACCGTCCCGACCCCGCGCCTTCTGGATGCCACCCCCCGATCCTGACGCAGGCGGCTGGAGGTTGGCCTCGCGGCCCGCGCGGGAGAATGGGCGGATGACGCCCGCACACGCTGTCCCGCCGGCGAGGCGGCCGCTCCCCGGCGGGGACGTTGCACGCGTTCCGGCATTCGTCAAGACCCCCGCGGCTTCTCGCCGCCCCTCTCTATCGTCGGGTGCAGGGAAGCCGTCCCGGCCGGGTCCGAGGAGGACGAGTTGAGTTCACCGTCGATGGAGAGCACCGCGCCCCTGCTCGAGGGCCGCTACCAGCTCAGCGAATGCGTCGGCGCCGGCGGCATGGCCACCGTCTACCGCGCGCACGACACGGCGCTCGGCCGCACCGTCGCCGTGAAGATGATGCGCACCGGACTCGAGGCGGCGGGCGCCCGATCGGCGCGCAGCGAGTCGATCGCCCTCGCCTCCCTCAGCCACCCGGGCCTGGTCACCCTCTTCGACGCCCGGTTCTCGCCGGGCAGGCCCGAGTACCTCGTGATGGAGTACGTCGACGGGCCCACGCTGAGCGATCGCATGCGGCGCGGGCCCCTGCCGGCCGCCGACGTGGCGGAGCTCGGCGCCGAGCTGGCCGAGGCGCTGCACGCCGTCCACTCCGCCGGCGTGGTGCATCGCGACGTCAAGCCGTCGAACGTGCTGCTCGCGCCCTCCGGCACGCCGGGGCGCGTCTACCGCGCGAAGCTCGCCGACTTCGGGATCGCCTACCTGCTCGGCGAGGCGCGGCTCACCTCGCCCGGCGTCGTGATCGGCACGCTGTCGTACCTGGCGCCCGAGCAGCTGCGCGGCGCGGAGCCGTCGCCGGCCGCCGACATCTACTCGCTGGGCCTCGTGCTGCTCGAGGCGCTCACCGGGGAGCGTGCGTTCCCGGCCTCGGCGCCCAACGAGGCCCTCGCCGCCCGGCACGCCCTCACGGTCGAGCTGCCCGACGCCCTGCCGTCGGGTTGGGCGGCGCTGCTGCGCCGGATGACGGCCGACGATCCCGCCGCGCGCCCCTCGGCGATCGAGGTGGCGCTCGAGGCGCGCGCCATCGCTCCCCCGCGCGCGAGCGCGACCGCGACGCAGCCCACGCTCCCGATGCCCGCGGACGAGACCACGCCCGCCGCGACGAGCGTGCTGCCGCATACCGCGCCGCTCGCCGCGCCCGCCGTCGCCGCGCGTCCTCCTCGCCGCCGCCGGCTCGCCGCGGGGTTGGCGCTCGCCGCGGCGGCGGTCGCGGTCGGCGGGGCCTTCGCCCTCGACGCCTTCACGCCCACCGCGGCCCCCGTCGTCACCGAGGAGTCCGTCGAGCCCGAGGCCCCCGCCGTCGTGCCGCCGGCTCCGGCCGACGACGACGCGACCGGGCCCGCCCACTCCGGCTCCGGCACCGGCTCCGAGACCGTGCAGAACGGACCGCAGGGCGGGCCGGACGAGGCGGCGAAGGCCGCCGAGGAGGAGCGCAAGCGCGCCGAGGAGGCCCAGAAGAGGGCCGAGGAGGCGCAGAAGAAGGCCGACGAGCAGGCGCGCAAGGACGCCGAAGAGGCCCAGAAGCAGGCCGAAGAGGCCCAGAAGAAGGCGGACGAACAGCGCGAGAAGGGCGGGGACTGAGCGGCCGGCGTGACCATGGCTCGTGACATCCGCGGCGCGGCGGTCGCCGTGGCGCGCGACCTCGGCGACCAGCCGCGCCTTCTGCTCGCCGCCAAGACGGCGGTCGCCGCCGCGATCGCCTGGTACGTCGCCCCGCTGATCCCCTTCACCGCCGACGAGTACTCGTACTACGCGCCGCTCGGCGTGCTCGTGAGCATGTATCCCACGCTCGCGCGCTCGCTCCGCTCCGGCGCGCTCGCGCTCCTCGGACTGGCGCTGGGCATCGGCGTGGGCATCGCGGCGCTGCTGCTCGTGTGGGCCGATGTCCCCGGCATCGTCGCCGTGGCGCTCGTGGTCGGCGTCGGCGTCGCGCTCGGCGGCATCCGGGCGCTCGGCGCCGGCCGCGAGTGGATCGCGATGGCGGGCCTGTTCACCCTGCTGCTCGGCGGGCGCAGCATCGAGGAGTTCTCCGTCTCCTACCTCGTGACCATGGCGTTCGGCGTGGTCGTCGGCGTCGCCGTGAACCTGCTGGTGTTCCCGCCGCTGTACCTGCGCCGCGCGAGCGAGCGGCTCTCCGCGCTGCGCTCGGTCGCGGCGGCGCAGCTGCGCGCGGTGGCCGACGCCGTCGCCGCCGGCGAGGCCGAGCCGGACGAGATCGAGAGCGGCCTGCGCGAGCTGAGCGCCACGGCCGCGGCCGTCGCGGACGAGGTGCGCGAGGCCGACGAGAGCCGCGTCGCCAACCCCCGCGCGCGGGGGCGGCAGCAGGTGCAGGACCAGAACCTGCGCCGGATGCGCGCGCTCGAGCGCACCACGGCCGCGACGCGCGAGCTGGCCGAGACCCTGGTGAGCGCCGAGACCCGCGCGCTGCCCGAGGACCCCGACCTGCGCGATCGGCTGAGCGAGGCCATCACGCGCGCCGCGGATCTCGTCGAGGCTCCGCCCGACGAGCCGTCCGAGCGCGGCCGGCTGGATTCCGCCCAGCAGGCGGTGGATCGATTCCGCGAGACGGTGGACGCGCGCGTCGCGCCGCATCCTTCCTCCGCCGACCGCCTGCTGACCGCCGCGCTGTGCCTGCAGCGGATCATCGACGCGTCGGGCCCCGTGCTCTGACGACCCGGTCGCCGCTCCCCGGCGCCGGTCCGGTCAGCGGAACAGCCCGCCGATCCCCCCGACGATGAACATGAGCGCCGGCACCAGCACGAGTGCCGCGGCGACGAGCGCGCACCCCGCGCAGCCGACGGCCGTCAATGCCCGCGCGATCCTCGTCGGCTCTCCATCCGCCACCCTTCGATCCTGGCGGGGGCCTCCGACACCCGATCGGTCCACCTATCTCGTCTTGCCGTCCTCCGCGTCGACCGCCGGCGCCTCGGGCGCGTCCTTGGCCGGCCCGATGCCCACGGGCACCGGAGCCTCGGAGTGGTGCAGGTCGAAGGCGGGCCGCTCGCTGCGGATGCGCGGGATCGACGTGAAGTTGTGGCGCGGCGGCGGGCAGCTCGTGGCCCACTCGAGCGATCCGCCGTAGCCCCAGGGGTCGTCCACGGTCACCTTCGGCGCCCGGCGCGCGGTGATCCACACGTTCAGGAAGAACGGGATCATCGACGCTCCCAGCAGCACGGCCCCCACCGTGGAGAGCTGGTTCATCCAGCCGAACCGGTCCTCCTCGGCGTAGTCGGCGTAGCGACGGGGCATGCCGTCCACTCCGAGCCAGTGGTGGATGAGGAAGGTCATGTGGAAGCCGATGAACAGCATCCAGAAGTGCACGTAGCCGAGCCGCTCGTTCAACATCCGACCCGTCCACTTCGGCCACCAGAAGTAGAACCCGGCGAACATCGCGAACACCACGGTGCCGAACACCACGTAGTGGAAGTGCGCCACGACGAAGTACGAGTCGTGCACGTGGAAGTCCAGCGGCGGCGAGGCGAGGATGACGCCGGTGATGCCGCCGAACACGAACGAGACGAGGAACCCGAGCGCGAAGACGATCGGCGTCTCGAAGGTCACGGACCCGCGCCACATCGTGCCGATCCAGTTGAAGATCTTCACGCCCGTGGGGACGGCGATGAGCATGGTCATGAGCGCGAAGAACGGCAGCAGCACCGCCCCCGTGACGTACATGTGGTGCGCCCAGACCGACACGGAGTACGCCGCGATGGCGATCGTGGCGTAGACGAGCGACTTGTAGCCGAAGATCGCCTTGCGGCTGAAGACGGGGAAGACCTCCGACACGATGCCGAAGAACGGCAGCGCGATCACGTACACCTCCGGGTGCCCGAAGAACCAGAACAGGTGCTGCCACAGCAGCACTCCCCCGTTGGCCGGATCGTAGACGTGCGATCCGAGGATCCGATCCGACGCCCCCGCGAACAGCGCCGCCGCCAGGACGGGGAACGCGATGAGCACGAGCAGGCTCGTGATGAGGGTGTTCCACGTGAAGATCGGCATGCGCCACATCGTCATGCCCGGAACGCGCATCGTGATGATCGTCGTGATGAAGTTCACCGCGCCGAGGATCGTGCCGAATCCCGACAGCCCGAGGCCGAGCATCCAGAGGTTGCCGCCCACGCCGGGTGTGAAGGTGGCGTTGGCGAGCGGCTGATACGCCGTCCACCCGAACGAGGCCGCGCCCTGCGGGGTGAGGAAGCCGCCCAGGGCGATGAGCGAGCCGAAGAAGAACAGCCAGAACGAGAACGCGTTCAGGCGCGGGAACGCCACGTCGGGCGCCCCGATCTGCAGGGGCATGATCGCGTTCGCGAACCCGGCGAACAGCGGCGTCGCGAACATCAGCAGCATCACGGTGCCGTGCATCGTGAACAGCTGGTTGTACTGCTCCTTCGTCGGCAGGATCTGCATGCCCGGCGCGAACAGCTCGGCGCGGATGATCAGCGCCATCACGCCGCCGAAGAGGAAGAAGATCAGCGACGCGATGAGGTACATGTACCCGACGGTCTTGTGGTCGGTGGAGGTGATCCACCGGACGAGGACGTTCCCCTTCTGCTCGGTGCGCCGCCTCGCGAGCAGCCGCGCCTGCGCGGCGGGCATCGGCGGGGCCTCGCGCCTGACCTGCTCTGTGCTCATGCGCGCTCCTGCGTCGCCGGACGGGGCTCCCGCGAACTGCGGGATCGCGCCGAGAGTACGGGCGCGATGCGCCCCGCCCCACGGGGTTGCCCGCCGCGGGCCGCGGCGGTATACGCCGCGCGTTGGCCGCGACGGAGTTGAATGGACGCATGAGCTACGCCGCAGAGGAGAGCACGATCGAGTACGCGGCTCGACGCGTCCGGCTCGACACGAACGCCCAGTTCGACGCGCTCGTGGCCGCGTTCGAGCGGGCCGTGCCCGCGCTGCCCGACGCGGAGGCGGCGGCGCAGGCGGAGGGCGCGGAGTGGCCCGCCTTCGTCCGCGGCGTGCAGTGGGAGTCGCCGAGCGGATTCGTGCGCGTGTGGTCCTCGCGCCCCGACGAGCTGCTGCGGCACGCGGGCGGCGACGCGCGCAGCGCGGTGTGGCTCATCGCGCATCACGGCATCGCGGCGCGGCTGTTCCGTCACGACGCGGGGACCATGCTCTACTCCCCCATCCGCGTCGAGGCGCACGCCGCCCGCCGCCCCGGCACGGTGCTGAGCCTCGAGCTGCCGAGCGCGCCGCTGGCGGCCTTCGGCATCAACAAGCTCACGCAGGCCGGCGCCGAGCTCGACCGCGCCCTCGGTGACCTGCTCGAGGACCTCGGCCTCCCCCGCCCCTCGGCCCTGCGGCGCTAGCGTGCGTCAGAACCGGTCATCGCCGGCCTCACAGGGCCGCCGCGTAGGCGGCGATCTGCGAGGCCGCCTCCGTGGCCGCCCAGGCCGACAGCAGCCGCAGCGACTGCTCCGTGGGCGATCCCGGCGTCGCTAGGTACACGGTCATCGCCAGTCCCGGGTCCTGATCCAGCTCGAGCGTCTGGTAGTGCAGCTCGAGCTCGCCGACGACCGGGTGCCGGAACGTCTTCTGGCCGGCGTAGTGGCGGCGCACATCGTGTGCCGCCCAGTACTCGCGGAACTCCAGGCTCTGCGTCGACAGCTCGCCGATCAGCGCGTGCAGGCGCTTGTCGTGGGGACTGCGCCCCGCCTCGCGCCGCAGGATCGTCACGTTCGTCCACGCCGCGCGGTCCCAGTCCGGATAGAAATCGCGCGACGACGGATCGAGGAAGATGTGGCGCGAGAAGTTCGCGGGCCGCGCGGATCCGGCGAACATCGGCGCGTACATCGCGTAGCCGAGCGTGTTGGCGACGACGAGGTCCATGCGGTTGTTCTGCACGAACGCCGGTGCGGTCACGAGCGCGTCGAGGAAGTAGTGCAGCTCTGGCCGCACGGGCGTGTCGCCGTGGCCCCGCTGCGGGCGCACTCCCACCGGGTTGGCGTTCCGCGCCAGGTCGAAGAGGTGCTCGCGCTCGGCCTGGTCGAGCAGGAGGGCGCGCGCGATCGCCTCGAGGACCGAGTCCGAGACGCCGCGCAGATTGCCGCGCTCGAGCCGGGTGTAGTAGTCCACGCTCATGTCGGCCAGCCGCGCGACCTCCTCGCGCCGCAGGCCCGGCACGCGCCGGCGATCGCCGAACGTCTCCACGCTCGCCCGCTGCGGCGACACGCGCGCGCGACGCGTCATGAGGAACTCGCGTACCTCGGATCGATTGTCCATGTCGTCCACGGTATGCCTCCGACGCGATGCGAGGGAGGGCCTGATGGAACCCGTCAGCGCGGCGCCCCGCACCTGCGTGAGGGGGTCTGCTGAGGCCTCTCATTCCGACGCGGAAGGGCGTTGACTTGTCTCCGAGACAGTCGCCGCATCGGCGGGGCGCCTCGTTCCGCACGAACGATCTCACGAAGGAGACCACGCATGCGTGGAGTCATGATGTACGCCCCCGGCGACGTCCGCGTCGAGGAGCGCGAGGACGCGTCGATCCAGGAGCCGACGGACGCCGTCATCCGGCTGGCCGCGAGCTGCATCTGCGGTTCCGACCTGTGGCCCTACCGCGGTGTCGAGGCGCTGGCGGCGACGCCGCAGGCCATGGGGCACGAGTACGTCGGCGTCGTCACCGAGATCGGCGCCGACGTGAAGAACGTGAAGGTGGGCGACTTCGTCGTCGGCTCGTTCGTCGCCTCCGACAACACGTGCGAGATCTGCCAGGCGGGCTACCAATCCCGTTGCGTCCACAACGTGATGATGGGCGCTGTCGGCACGCAGGCCGAGTACGCGCGGGTCCCGCTCGCCGACGGCACGCTCGTCGCGACGCCGGGCCAGCCCGATGCCGTCCTCATCCCGTCGCTGCTCGCCGCCTCCGACGTCCTCGGCACGGGCTGGTTCGGTGCGGTGGCGGCCGAGGCCGGACCGGGCAAGACGATCGCGATCGTCGGCGACGGCGCCGTGGGTCTGTCGGCCGTGCTCGCCGCTCAGCACCTCGGCGCCGAGAGGATCATCGTGTTCAGCCGCCACCCGGAGCGGCAGGCGCTGGCGCGCCAGTTCGGGGCGACCGACATCATCGAGGAGCGCGGCGACGCCGGCGCCGCGAAGGTGAAGGAGCTGACGGGCGGCTACGGCGCGCACGGCACCGTCGAGGCCGTGGGCACCCAGGAGTCGATGTGGCAGGCGATCCACTCCACCCGCGCCGGCGGCTACGTCGGCTACGTCGGCGTCTCGCACGGCGTGCAGCTGGATGGCCTCGACCTGTTCTTCACGGGCGTGCACCTGCATGGCGGCCCCGCCCCCGTGCGCCGCTTCCTGCCCGAGCTGATCCAGCTCATCTGGGACCGGAAGATCGACCCCGGCAAGGTGTTCGACCTCACTCTCCCACTGGAGGCCGCTGCCGAGGGCTATCGCGCGATGGACGAGCGCCGCGCCACCAAGGTGCTGCTCACCCTCTGACCGCGGCCGCGGGCCCGCGCGCAACGGACGCGCGGGCCCGCGGGCGACTTGCCGACGCGCGCGACTCCGCGATGTACTGGCTCTGTGCAGCGCCACGAGAACGGACCGGTGTCGGCATCTCTCCCCGAAGGGTCACCGTCGCCCAGCGACGTCCTGATCCGCCCCGCGCTGCCGGCGGATGCCGAGGCGATCGCCGCGATCTGGCGGGTCGGGTGGCGCGACGCCCACCTCGGCCATGTGCCCGAAACCCTCGTCGCGGCGCGCACGCCCGAGTCCTTCGCGCGGCGGTCACGCGAGCGGATCGCCGACACGATCGTCGCGACCCGCGGGGACGAGGTCGTCGGCTTCACAATGACGCACGGCGACGGCGCTGGTCACGTCAGGTCGACCTTCCCGAGTTCGGCGAGTCCGCACCAGTGCGGCTGACATCATCACGTGCCAGGGACGAGGTTCGCGCCCTCGTCAGCGACGACGCAGATCGGGCCATGACGGACGCGTTGCGTAAGGGCATCCGCAGTACGCAACTCGCCCCCACGCCCGGCATGGCTGATCAGCCTTCGGGAACCACGACGACCTTGCCGCCGGCGTGCCCGGTCTCCACGGCTGCGATCGCCTGACCTGCGTCATTGAGGTCGTACTGGGTGTCCGCATGGGGGTCGACCAGCCCGTACTGGATCACCTCGGTGATCTTCCCCATGGCCTCAGTCGTACGTGCCAAGCCCCGGCCGCCCAGTTCGACCGCGGCGTCCGGATCGGCCGCGGAGATGATCCGCCCCGGATCGGCCACCAGATCGGCGACGGCACGCAGCGCGTCACCGCCGACAAGATCGACGATCAGGTCGACGCTGGAAGCGACTTCTCGCACGCGATCGGCCACGCCCGAACCGGATCCGATGAAGGCCGCACCGGTGGACTCGATCAGTTCCCGCTTGGCCACGTCGGCCACGCCGAGGACCGTGAACTCGTGTACCCGGCCGATCTGCGCGGCCATCAGCCCCACCCCGCCGCCAGCGCCCAACAAGAGCAGGGTCTGGCCTGGTTCCAGTTCGATTTGGTGGGTGGCGTCATAGGCGGTGGCTGCGGCCACCGGAATGGTGGCGGCGTCGATGAAGGAGATCTCCTCGGGCTTGGCCACAGTGGTGGAGGCGCTCAAGAGCGTGTGCTCGGCCAGTCCGCCCTGCCCGGGCGCCACCAGGCCGAGCACCTCATCGCCCACCGCGAAGCCTTCGGTCCCGCCGCCCACCGCGATGACCACGCCGGCGGCTTCACGGCCCATCGGCGCCGGCAACGACCAGGCACGACCCAGCCGGCCCTCGCGCATCTTCCAGTCGGCCGGATTCACACCGGCGGCCCGGACCTCGATGGCCAGTTCCCCGGGTCCAGGCTCCGGAATAGGCCGGTCGATCAGCTGCTGGGTTTCGGGTCCGCCGTAGTCGGTGAAGACGTAGACCTTGGACATGAATGCGATCTCCTTCTGATCTGAGCGGTGTGTCTTAGTGCCCTAGATAACGTGACGATGGGGGTCAGAGCCGAGGGGGTTCGTCCTCACCGGCGGCTTCGGCGGCGTCGGCTTCCTCCCGGGTCGCGAAGGCGGCGCCGGCAGCATGCTCCGGTGGGCTGTAGATGGTGTAGAGCAGCAGCGGCTCGTCGCCGGTGTTGCGGAAGTTGTGCCGGGCTCCGGCCGGTACCGCGCATTGGTCACCGGCATCGATGGGGTGGGTGTGGCCGTTGAGATCGGCTTCGCCGGTGCCGGAGACGAAGGTCAGGATCTGGTCGGTGTGCTCGTGGACCTCGTCGCCGATCTGGCCGCCGGGCGGGATGGTCATCACCACGATCTGGGCGTGTTCACCGGTCCACAGCACCTTCCGGAAGTCGGGGTTGTCCCGGGCCACGTCCGCGATGGTGAAATGCTCGACGTTGTCTCCCAGGGTGAAGTTCTTTCCGTTCATGATTGCTCTCCTCCAGTTGCGTTTTTCGTTTTCGGTGTTCGGGTCGTTGTTGTGAATTTGTCGGTGTGTCCCGCGCCGGGAGCGGTAGCGGCTGGGTACCTGTTTGCCGCTTACGCGGGTTCGATGTCAGGCGTTGACCTGTTGCGCCGCTGTTCCGGTGGTCCTCTCGCTCTTGGGCATCGTGGTGGAGCCGCGGGCGTTGCGCAGTAGTCGCATCGCGTTGGCGATGACCACCAGTACGGAGGCTTCGTGGACGAGCATGCCGATCGACATGGTCACTCCGCCGGCGAAGACGCCGGCCAGCAGCAGCACCACGGTGATCAGGGCGATCGCGATGTTCTGCCGCATGACGGACACGGTCCGCTTGGCCAATCCGATAGCTTCCGGCAGCTTGAGCAGGTTGTCGCCCATCAGGGCGATGTCCGCGGTCTCCACGGCTACGGCCGAGCCGGCCGCCCCCATCGCCACGCCGATGTTCGCGGTGGCCAGGGCCGGGGCGTCGTTGACGCCGTCGCCGACCATGGCGATCGTGTGGCCCTCTTGCTGCAGTTGCGCGACCACGTCCAGCTTGTCCTCGGGAAGCAGGGAGGCGTGGATCTCGTCGATCCCGGTCGCCTTCCCGACGGCCTCGGCCACCAGCCGGGTGTCACCGGTGAGCATGACCACCTTCTCCACGCCGGCCCGGTGCAGGCGGGCGACCATCTCGGGTGCATCCTGTCGGACCTGATCGGCGACGGCGACGACGCCGATCACCTTGTCATCGACCGCCACGATCATCGGCGTCTTGCCCTCGGCGGCCAGCGATTCCGCCGCCTGGGCGGCGCTGCCGTCATCGACAACGCCGTACTGGAGTAGTAGCGGCGGGTTACCGATCAGCACCCGCCAACCGTCGACATCGGACACGATGCCCTTGCCGGGGACCGGGGTGACCGTGCCGGGGATGCCGTGCGGGCCTACTCCCTCGGCCTGGGCGGTGTCCAGGATGGGACGGGCCAGCGGGTGTTCGGAGCCGGCCTCAGCGGCGGCAGCCCAGCGCAGCACCTCGCTGCGCTCCAACGCCGAGTCCAGGACGACGACGTCGGTCAGCTGCGGGCGTCCCTCGGTCAGGGTGCCGGTCTTGTCCACGGCGACCGCGGAGATCTTCGCCGAGGTCTCCAGGAATTCGCCGCCCTTGATCAGGATGCCGTTGCGGGCGGCGCGGCCGATGCCGGCCACGATCGCGACCGGGATGGAGATCACCAGGGCGCCGGGACAGCCGATGACCAGCAGAGTCAGGGCCAGCACCACGTCGCCGGAGATCAGTCCGGCCGCCAGGGCCAGCACCATCACCGCGGGGGTGTACCAGCCGGAGAAGCGGTCGATGAACGCCTGGGTGCGGGCCTTGGCGTCCTGGGCCTCCTCGACCCGGTGAATGATCCGGGCTAGGGTGGTATCGGCCCCGATGCCGGTGGCCAGCACCTGCAGGAAACCGCCGCGGGAGACGGTGCCGGCGAAGACCTGTCCGCCCTTGGATTTTTCCACCGGGATCGATTCGCCGGTGATCGAGGCCTCATCGATGGCGCCGGTGCCCGAGACGACTCGACCGTCGACGGGGACCTTCGCGCCGTTCTTGACCAGCACGATCTCGCCCATTCTCACTTGCGCGGCAGGGACCTCCTGTTGCTGACCGTCGCGCACGACGGTCGCGGAATCCGGGGCGACAGCGACCAGTTCGGCCAGTGCCGAGCGCGTCTTGTTCAAGGTGGCAGCTTCCAGGGCGTGGCCGATGGCGAACAGGAACGTCACCGCCGCGGCCTCCCAGAAGTTGCCGATGATGACAGCGCCGATGGCCGCGACCGACACCAGCAGGTCGATGCCGATGACCTTGGCGATCAGCGCGCGAACCGCCTTGAGTACGATCCCGTAGCCGGCGACGGCGGCCGCGGCGATCATGAAGACATCCCCGAGGGTGAAGGCCGCGCTGGCATGCGCGGCGTGGGTGCCGGCGTCCAGCCACCACTGCGGGCTGACGGCGAGGTTGGCGACACCTCCGCCCAGCCACTGGAGGGCGAACGAGATGATGATGAGCACGCCGGACACGACGGGAACGGACCAGTTTCCATAGACCCATTTCTGGAGCCTGTTCACTTTCGGGTACGACCTTTCTGCGTCTTGAGCCGGCGTACCGGCAGGATGAAGGGGGAAATGTGAACGGGCCCTGTGGGGCCCGCTGGCGTTAGAAGGCCGCGGGCGTGGCCTTGTAGCCGGCCTTCACGACGGCGGCAACAAGGTCATCCACCGAAACGCGCTCGGCGTCGTGGTCGATCTCGATGCGGGCGGAGGCGAAGTGGACCTTCACGTTCTGGACACCCTTGAGGCGGCCGACCTGCTTCTCGATCTTGGCCACGCAGGAGGGGCAGGAAAAACCTTCCGCGCGGAGGATGGTGTGGGTTGTGGTCGCGGTGGTCATTGTGGAATCCTTCCGTCTTGGTGTTTCTTACTGACACCTTCACCGTAGGTTCGCCGTGCCGCGAACTCCTTGACATAGATCAAGTTCGCGGGGCTCCTCCCCGAGCGCCGCTGGCCCGTCCGTTACGGTCGCGTCGGGTCGGCGTGGGATAAAGTGGTGTCATGCCCGAGGATGACTTGTGCGTCACCCGCGTCCCGATCTTCCAAGGCCTCACCCGTCAGGAACAGTTGCGTGTTGCGGACTTCGCCCGCCCGGTACTCGCCGAAAAGGGGGAGATCGTCTATGCGCCCGGACAGCCGGTCTCGCGCCTGCTGGTGATGCACAGTGGACAGCTCAAGGTCAGCCACGCGGCCGCCGATGGTCAGGAGCAGATCCTGCGAACGGTGACCGACGGTGACGTCGTGGGTGAACGTGCATTCCTGACGGGCCACCGTCCGAACGATCTCGCCGTCGCGCTGGAAGAGAGCAGGATGTGCGTGTTCGACCATGCCGACCTTGCAGTCCTACTTCGTGACTACCCCGACATCAGTCAGCGGATGCTGCGGACGCTCTCCGACCGCCTCTCTTCCGTCGAGCGACTGCTGGCCGCCATCACCTCCAGCGATGTCAATGCCCGTGTCGCGGCCTACCTCCTGGACCTACCTGGCACCATGCGGGACGGAGCGGCCACGGTGAGACTTCCGATGGCGAAACAGGAAATTGCGGCGTACCTCGGCACGACACCAGAGACCCTGAGTCGACGCCTTGCCGCGCTCTCTGCCTCCGGCCTTATCGAATTGCACGGGCGCCGGGAGGTCGCGATTCTCGATATCGATGCGCTTGAACACGTAGCCACACCTCGATAGTCGGGTGCCGCTGCGGCGTGGCGGCCTCCTGGGCAGTATCCGGTGCAACTCGAACCCGCCCTTGACCTTCTTGCAGTGGCGTCACCTGTGTGGGCTGCTCCCTACGAGCTTCCCCCGGCACGGGCGCAAAGCGGGCGAAGGGGCCGACCTAAAGGCCAATATGGCTCTTCGCAGTTGAGCGGGTAGTGGGCTGAGTGCGTCGGTGCCCGGGTGAGGGTCGAGGTCTTCCGATGATGGAAGTTCTCACACTCATCATCTGCTGGAAGACCTCGACGTGCACCACGCTACCTTCGCGACCCCTGATCTGACGGTGTTCTGCCGTCTCGACGAGCTCGGCCTCGTGGCCGTCGGCCAGCGTCTGGACCCGGATCGGGCGGTGATCGAGTGCCGGGTCGCGCAGCCAGATCCGTGGTGCCGGGGCTGCGGCAGCCAGGCGCTCTCCCGCGGAACCGACACACGGTGTCTCGCGCACGAGCCGTTCGGGCATCGCCCGACCACGCTGCTCGTCCGGGTCCGCCGCTACAAGTGCTCTGGGTGCGGGCGCTCCTGGCGTGAGGACCTCACCGCTGCGGCGGCGGCGCGAGCGAAGCTGTCCCGTCGCGGGATGCGGTGGGCGCTGGAAGGGATCGTGGTCGACCACCTCACCGTGTCGCGTGTCGCCGCAGGTCTCGGGGTGTCTTGGCACACGGCGAATGATGCTGTCCTCGCCGAGGGACGCCGAGTGCTCATCGATGTCCCCGGCCGGTTCGACGGGGTTCGGGTGCTCGGTGTTGACGAGAGCCTGTCAAATGGTGTGTGTAAGGGGTGGGTCTCCTTACGAAAGGAAGCACCACATTGGCGATCGACAAGCAGGCGCGTGAAGCGCGCCGTAA